>JASHSO010000064.1 GCA_030038715.1 Streptosporangiaceae bacterium | reverse complement strand
GAACAGGAACACCCCCCACCACTGACCGAATGCCAACAACACCGCCCCGCAGACCACGAAGCAGACCGCGGCAACCCACCGGGTGACGGCCACGCCCCTAACATGACGCGCCCCGAACGCCGTGACGGTACCCCTCGTCGCCGATGGAGCCACCCCAGTCGATTGCTGATGCTCAGTCGGGTCGTGCATCGGACTGCCTCCTTCCATCTTCGGCACCGACCACCTTGGTCGGCCACCTTCTCGATCTTCGCCCCGAACGAGCCGGACGCCCACCGTGCAGGCACCCGAATCCGGGGTACGGCTAGCACGGTCCCGTAGTCCGACAGCAAAGACGACCACGCCTGGATCGGCCCTGAAGAGTGAGGTCGAGAGCCGGCAGTCGTCGGAGTCGACCGCCATGACTGCGTCTGCATTGTCCGCACCCCGTTCGTCACCGAGACCGATGCTGCCCGTATCGCCCACAGCTACGCCGGCTGCGGCAGTCCCCAGGGTGACTGGTCAGCTATCCGCTCTCAGGTCGTGACGGCGGGCTGGGGTTGTGATTGTTGCTCCCCATTCGGCGGGACTGACATCGCGAGCGTGAGTGGAGAAGAGCCAGTGGTGCCCGTCGAGGTCGCGGGCACCGTACTGGCGCTCGCCGTAACTGGTCTCGTGCAGGTCTTCAACGATCGTGGCACCAGCCGCTTTAGCCCTGTTGTAGTGCGCGGCGACATCGGCGAGGAAAACGGTGAGTGACTGGGTGCCGTAACCTAGCTCGGCCGGGGTCTTCCGGCCGGCATCCGCGGCAACCAGCATCACCCAGGCGGCATCCAGATACATCTGGGCCCCCCTGGGCGCGCCCGGTGGCCCGTACCGGTAGTGCTCGGTGAACCCCAGCGTGGCAGTGAGCCAGGCTGACGCCCGGGCAACGTCTCGGTAGACGATGTGCGGCAGCACAGTGTCGGGGGGAACTGACCGGTTTGTCACCATCAGCTCACCCGGCCGCTCGGTCAGCCCCAGACCTGTGCGGCGGTCTCGACGACCAGCCGCAGCTTGGCCGCCTGCTCGTCGGCGGTCAGGGCGTTGCCCTCGACGGTCGAGGAGAACCCGCACTGCGGTGACAGGCAGAGCTGGTCGAGTGCGACGTACTTGGCCGCCTCGTCGATCCTGCGCTTGAGCGTGTCAGGGTCCTCGAGTTCGGGGCGCTTGGTGGTGACGAGCCCGAGCACGACCATCTTGCCCTTCGGCACGAAACGCAGCGGCTCGAAGCCGCCGGAGCGCTCGTCGTCGTACTCCAGGAAGAAGCCGTCCACCGCGAGCTCGCTGAACAGCGCTTCGGCCACGAAGTCGTAGCCGCCCGAGGCTGCCCAGGAGGACCGGAAGTTCCCGCGGCACATGTGCGTGGTCACCGTCATCCCGGCCGGGCGGGCCGAGATCGAGTCGTTCACTTGCTTGATGTAGCGCAGGTGCATGTGCTCGGCGTCCTCGCCGCGCTCGGCGATCTCTGCGCGCTGTGCCGGGTCGTTCAGGTAGGCCAGGCTCGTGTCGTCCAGCTGGAGATAGGTGCAGCCGAGAGCGGCCAGCCTGGCCACTTCGGCTGCGTAGGCCGCGGACAGGTCGCTCCAGAACTGCTCTATGTCCGGGTAGACAGCCGGATCGAGTGCGGCCGGGCCGCCCCGGTAGTGCACCATGTTCGGCGACGGGATGGTCAGCTTGGGCGTCGCCGACGTCACGACCGACTGCAGGTAGCGGAAGTCCGGTTCGAAGATTGTGTGCCCGAGGCGGATCGGGCTGCCGACATGGATCGCCGCCGGGGTGAACTCGATGACACCGGACGGGTTGCGGAACTGCACAGCGAGGTTGCCGGGCGCCTTCTCGACGCCGCCGAGCTGGTAGATGAAATCCATGTGCCAGGAAGCGCGGCGGAACTCGCCGTCGGTGGCCGACGCCAAGCCGATGCTGTGCTGCATCGCTGCCGCGTCCTTGATCGCCTCGTCTTCGACGTGACGCAACTCGGCTGCGTCGATCTGCCCGGCAGCGAAGTCCGCGCGCGCCGCGAGCAGGCTGGCGGGCCGCAGCAGGCTGCCAACGTGGTCGGCACGGAAAGGCGGAGTGCTGGTGTCCATGGCTGCCATCGTTCCGGGCCGGGTGCCCGCCGGTCAACCGCAGGGCTCGCCTCGCCGCCGCTCGGCGGGCGAGCCGGTGCGCCAGCGGGCAAACGCCGCGGCCGGGCTCGACGCAATCGCGCTGGTAGGTTGGAGGTCCGGTCGCAGACAGGAGGCGGTGATGAGCGGCGGGGTAGAGCACCTGGTGCTGTCCGGGCCCGTCCTGCTCGCCATCCCGGTCGCCGCCGCAGCGGGCGCCGTCACTTTCCTGTCGCCGTGCTGTCTTCCGCTGGTGCCGGGCTACCTCTCATACGTCACCGGCATGTCGGGCACGTCCGTCCGTGACGATGGACAGGCCAGTGT
Source organism: Streptosporangiaceae bacterium (assembly GCA_030038715.1). GTDB lineage: Bacteria > Actinomycetota > Actinomycetes > Streptosporangiales > Streptosporangiaceae > JAJYUU01. The sequence continues at coordinate 4,912 of JASHSO010000064.1, read as the reverse complement.
CGCAGCGGCCGACCGTGCCGCTCGGCCTGGCACCCACGCCGCGGCGGCCGGTTCGGTGGCCGGCCCGGGGTCTGCGGGTACGGTTGCGGCCACCGTCGAACGGCCCGCCCACCAGCCGTACGGTACGCCGCGGGGCCGCGTCGTGCTGGGCACGCTGCTGTTCGTGCTCGGCTTCTCGGTTCTATTCGCGCTCGAGGGCATTACCGTCAGCAGCGTCGGAGACGCGCTGGCCAGCCACTCTGGAGTGATCACGAAGGTACTCGGCGGCGTGATCATCCTGCTCGGTCTACTGTTCATGGGTGCCTTCGACAGGTTCAGCTTCGCTGGCCGGATGTTCCGACCCGCCTTCAGGCCCCGGGCCGGCCTGGCCGGTGCGCCGCTGCTCGGGGTGATGTTCGGGCTCGGCTGGACGCCGTGCATCGGGCCGACCTTGACCGCCGTTCTGACCCTCAGCGAGAACAGCGGCACAGCGCTGCGTGGCGGCCTGCTGGCCTTTATCTACGGGCTCGGGCTGGGCGTCCCGTTCCTCATCGTGGCGTTCGCGTTCCAGCGCGGGGTGAGCGTGTTCGGGTTCGCTCGACGGCATGCCAGGCTGATCACCAGGATCGGCGGCGTCATGCTCATCGCCGTCGGAGTTCTCGAGGTCACAGGGGCCTGGGCTAGCGCGGTCACGTGGCTGCAAGTGCACTGGTTCAACGGGTACACATCGCCCTTGTGAGCCAGCGGACAGCACGATCCGAGCGCCGACATGAAGGCAACGACGCGCTACGAACCACGGGGCGGCAGCGGCCGCCTCGCCATGGACGGCAGGCCCGCCAGCACCGGTGGCCTGGCGGGGGGATGCCGCTCCAGTGCCTCCAGAGCCATACTGACCGCCGTCTCCAGCTGCCGATCCCGGCCGACCGCCCAGTCGTCAGGTGAGATCAGCACCTCCACGTCCGGGTCGACGCCGTAGTTCTCCACGCCCCAGCCGAGGCCGTCGAACCAGAATGCGTAGCGCGGCACGCTGACTTCCGTGCCGTCGACCAGTTCGTGCAGCGGTACATCGATGCCGATCACGCCACCCCAGGTCCGCGCGCCTACCACTGGCGCCAGATTGCGGAGCTTGATCGCCGCCGTGACGATGTCGCCGTCGGAGCCGGCCCACTCGTCGCTCAGCGCGACGACTGGCCCGCGCGGCGCGTCCTGCGGATAGCTCGCCGGTCGCAAGCCCCTCGGCAGGTCCCACGCGATTACCTGCCGGGCCACCTTCTCGATCACCAGCTCCGAGGTGTGGCCGCCGCGGTTCCCGCGGACGTCCAGGATCAGGCCGTCCTTCGGCATCTCGCTGCGCAGGTCACGGTGGAAGTCGGCCCAGCCCTCGCTGACCATGTCCGGAACGTGCAGGTAGCCGAGGCGGCCATCGCTCAGCTCCCGCACCTTTGCTCGGCGGCTTGCCACCCAGTCCTGGTAGCGGAGGCGGTTCTCACTGGCAAGTGGCGTCACCACGACCCGGCGCGGCTGGCCGTCGGCTGCCCCCGCCACGGTCAGCTCGACCGGTTTGCGCGCGGCGCCGACTAGCAGCGGCCCGGGTCCCTCCGGCCCGACCTGCTGGCCGTCGACGCTGAGCAGCCGGTCGCCCGCCGCCAGCCTGGCGCCCGGAACCGCCAGCGGCGAGCTCGCCCGGGGGTCGGAGGACTCGCCCGGCACTATCCTCACGATCCGCCAGCTTCCGTCCTCGTCAGCGCGCAGGTCGGCACCGAGCAGGCCGGCCGTCGACTGGCCGCCGGGCTCCTCGCGACCGAGCACCGGTGACACATAGGCGTGCGAGGTACCGAGCTCGCCGAAGACCTCATACAGCAAGTCGGCGAAGTCCGCTGGGGTCGCTATCCGGTCCAGCAGGGGTCGGTAGTCAGCCAGCACCGCCGGCCAGTCCACCCCCGCCATGTCCGGAACCCAGTAGTCGTGCGCCATGATCCGGCCCGCCTCGTCGTAAGCATGCCGCCACAGCGCTACGGGGTCGGCAAGGAAGCGCGCCCGGGTCGCATCGATCTTCACCTGGTCGTCGGTGTTGTCGGGCTCGGCCTTCCGGTCCGCCGGCAGCACAGTGAGACTGCCGCGGTCGCTGATCACGATCCGGGTGCCGTCACCGCTGACTCGGTACCAGTCCACGTCCTCCGCAAGCACGGTGACCGACTGCCGCTTGAGGTCGAAGCGCTCAAGATCGGGCCGAGGGGCGTCGTCGTCCGGCCGGGCGCCGCCCTGACCCAGGTTGCCGCGGACCGGCTCACGCAGCCACGCCAGGCCTCCCTTGACAGCCTGCAGCGAGGAGTATCTCGCCTCTTCGACCGGCAACGCCACCACGCGGGCGGCCAGGTCGTCGGTATCGACACTGACTGTGGCCGGCTGCTCGTCCTCGCCGTGCGCGTCCTGCTTGGCCCGGTCGGAGTCCTCGCCGATCTGCCGGCCCCCGGGCTGCGGTGCGAACGGAGACGGCGTCAAAGCGGCCAGCGGCACCAGGTAAGGCCTTGCCCCGTAAGGGAAGGACAGGTCGAAGAAGTGCGCGTCGTAGATCGGGTCGAAGTTACGCCTGGAGAGGAAGGCGAGGTAGCGGCCGTCCGCCGAGAAGACAGGGTCGGTGTCGCGGAATCTGCCGTCGGTGACCTCGTACAGCTCGCGGTTTGCCACCCGGGCGATCCTGATCTGGCGCAGCGCTCCCTCGGTGGACGACTCCACCGGCTCTGACCACGCCAGCCAGGCGGAGTCGCCCGACCAGGCGAGCCCGGTGATCTCGCCGTTGTCGGACCGCGCGAGTTCGGTAACGCCGCCCGACGCGACGTCGACAATGTGCAACCCGCCGTCGCGCGCCGCGACCGCGACCACGCTGCCGTCCGGTGCCCCGGCGAGGTCAGCCACCCTGCCGATGGCACCGCCCGCGAGCCGCCGCGACTGCGCGTCTTGCTCCGCACCTTCGCCGTCACCCACTTCCAAGGCGTCCTCGCCGCCTGCGTCGCTCACCCAGACGGCAAGACCGTTGTTGCCGAGCACTCGCGGCAGCCTCGCGCGCACCCCTGGTGTCACGGCTAGCGCCCGGGCGGGCCCGTCCCGGTGAGTCAGCCAGTGCACGGTGCCGCGCACCTCGACCACGCTGGCCTGGCCGCCGTGATCGACCGCGAGCCCGCCCACGTGGTCGGCCGCCGAGATGAGCCGGGGCGCCCGGCCCGCCGGCGCCGACCCGAGGATCACATCGAGCGGCCTGGGCTCCTCCGCGTCCAGCCCCTCGAGCAGCCAGATCTCGCCCCGGCAGCTGTAGACGATCCGCTGGCCGTCGGTGCTTGCCTGGCGAGCATAGGCACCATCGTGGTCGGTGTGCCGACGCAGGTCGCCGCCGTGAAGGTCCACCGAGTACACATTGCCGGTGCCTTCGTGATCAGACAGGAATGCCAGCCGACCACAGGCGAGCATCGGAGCGGCAAAGTGCCCGGCCAGGTCTGCGGCCACGCGCATGAACGGGTGTTCGGCGTCGGCCGCCGTCTCCGCCGACCCCGTGCGCAGCCACAACCTGCCGGACGTGCCACCCCGGTACCTCTTGCGCCACGCGGGGTCTCCGAGACCCCCTGTCAGCAGTGCGACGGCGGCGTCTGCCGCCGCTAGGTCGGACACCGGGCCGAACGGCAGCCGGCGAGAACCGGGCCGTCCGGTCTCGGTACGGATGGCGCACGCCCAGGTCAGGTGCGTGAACGGCTGGCCGGCGGAGGTCACGGCCAGTACCTCGTTCGCAGGGCTCCAGCCGCACACCCTGGCGCGCGGATCGGACCAGTACGTCAGGCGTCGCCTGGTGCCGCCCTCGACCGCGGCCAGGTAGACCTCGCTCACGCCGTCCTTGCTGCCGGCCCACGCGACCTGGCTGCCGTCCGGGGACAGCCGGGGCCAGGAGGCCGAGGCGTCGTCCGCCGATAGCCGCCAAGCCCGGCCGCCCGTGGCCGGCGCCAGCCACACGTCATCCTCGGCGACAAAAGCGACCAGGTCATTACCTACATGCGGAAAACGGGCGTAACCACTTGAAGTCATTGCTAAATCATAGAACCAGGCTGCGCCGGGTGCGCTGGCGGCTTCCAACTGCCCTTGCCTCCCTGGCCCAGGCAAGGCGCCGCGCGCCCCAGGAGTTCGGCGCGGCGAACGCATGCCCGGCACAGTCGACTGCGGCCACAAGAATGGCGGTGTGCGGAGTTGTATCTCATAACCTCCGCTTTTATTAGTAATCGCTATCCGTTACCGCGTCCGACGTTTCAGGCGGTCTGCGCCATTGGACAGTGCTTGGCGGAAATGGCTTGTATGCATCCGGTCAGAGTGCGAGGGTAATCGTGTGGAACTCGATGGGGGAATTCCCGGCCCTGGCACGGCCGGGGGGACGAGTCAGCCGGGCGCAGCCGCCTGTCGCGGGGCCGGGCCCACAATAAGCCGACCCTTACAGCCATGGTCCGCCCCACCTGAGCAGGCGGCAGCAGCAGAACGGGGAGCACAGGCCGGCCCAGCCGACCAGGCCACCCCGCCGACCGGCTCGGCTGGCCACAATTTGCCGGCGGAAAATGCCGCTGTGCCGAATTCGGGTGCCCTGCGCGGCTTTGACGCCCAGCTCGTCAAGGACTCGCTAGCGCCGCTGCTGTACGAGGGCCCGTCGGCAATGGAGTACATGTTCGCCCGTCTCTTCGCGTCCAACCCGGAGACCAGGACGCTCTTCCCCACGAGCATGACGGCCCTGCGCGAGAAGGCGTTCGGGGCGCTCACCCGGACAATCAGGAGCCTGGACAATCGGGAGCGCTGCGGCGGCATCCTGGCGCAGCTCGCCCGCGATCACCGCCGTTATGGGGTCACCGACCGGCATTACGACCTCTTCTTCGCAGCACTGCGGGACACCGTCGAGCACTTCCTC
>JASHSO010000063.1 GCA_030038715.1 Streptosporangiaceae bacterium | reverse complement strand
CGACCTTGTGGCTAAGGCCGAAATGCAGCCTCGTGAAGTAGGGCCGGCCATTGTGGATCTCAACCCGGTAAAAGTGCAGGGTCGTATGTTCGGTCTTGTACTTGATACAGCTCCCCCAGCAGGAGCGTACGTGCACGGTGGCCGAGCCCCATGCGGCCGAGGCGGTCCAGCTCTTCCAGGAGTGGATGATGAACCAGGCGCTGCCGTCCCCGGTCCACAACAGCTCGCCTGTCGGCTTGATCTTGCCATCGACGAAGTTGCCGCCTTGGTGGCCGTACGGGACTCCGTAAACCACCGGCAACGAGGACGCCAACGCCGCGGATGCTGGCAGCCCTGACAGCAGGAGGGTCAGAACAACCGATATTGCGATTATTATCCGTTTAAACATTGTTCATGCCGTTTCCTACTCGGCCCTAAGGCAGTCGTGGAGTTAGGCCGGCGTAACGGCGGGCCTTAGGACGATCGCCAATGTCGCACGCCCAGGACCCGTTGGCAAGCCTGCTATGGCAGCTTGGTCCTGACCTTGAGCCAGCCCAGAGCTACCGAGGCTTGCGCGGCCTGGAAGGCCCGCAGCGTCGGCAGCCCAGGCGGGTCAGGCTGGCGGGCGAGATAGGTGAACATGCCAGCCAGCGCGGCCACGACGCTCGTGACCGCGTCCGGGTCGGCGCCCTGGCCGAGGGCATGAGTCGCGAGCACGTCCTCGGGCAGCGGCCCGCCCTGCATGGCAACGCTCGGCAGCATCGCCACCAGGTCGAACCACCGGGCAGCGAGGCAAGCCCAGGGCCAGTCCACGAACACGACGCGGTCCGGCGTCAGCAGGATGTTGTCGGCCCGGATGTCGCCGTGCGCGAGGGTCGCCCCGGCGCCGGCCCGCGGCCAGGCCTCCTCCACCGCGACGAGCTCGGCCAGGCGAGCCCGGGCCCACGGATGCAGGCCTTCGAGGGTGTCACGGCCAGAGTCTGCCGCCTCGGCCAACAGCCGCCAGCCGCGCCCGAGATGCCTAAACCGCTGTGCCGCCGGCATCGCGTCGATGGGCGACGGCGTCAGGGCCTCGGCCAGGCCGGCCATTGCGTCGAGCACCCTGCTCAGCTCGGCAGGCCGCCACGGCTGCGCGGGTACAGAGCCCTCGATGTCCTCCAGCAGGAGGACGACCCAAACTGCCGATTCGATGCAGCCCAGCAACCGCGGTGCCGGCGTGCTCGGCGGCAGCAGGGCAGCGACCTTGGCCTCAGCCCGGTGGATGCGCGGTGACTCGGGGTTGATGTCGTTGACCGCCTTGACGAATGCCCTGCGCCCGGTCGACAGCAGCAGCCTGGCGGCGACCCCGGGCGAGAACCCTCCGGGCTGCGTGGTGGCCGCAACCACCCGGCCGCCGAGCGATCGCTCGACCTCGTGCCGGAGGTCGCCTGGTAGCGCAGTCCATGGCAGTCTCTTGCCTGCTGCCGGTGGCGTCGCCTGGGCGGGTGTCGTCATCCTCAGATGATCGTGACTGAGCCGACAGTCGGGCAACCGGGTTACAACGCGGTGAGGATAAGCGGCCCGTCTTCGGTTATCGCGACCGTGTGCTCCACATGAGCGGCCCGGCTGCCATCGCCGCTGCGCAGCGTCCACCCGTCTGGGTCGACGACGTAGCTGTCATGCCCGCCGGCCATGAACCACGGCTCGATCGCGATCACGAGGCCCGGGCCGAGCTTCATGCCCCGCCCGGGCTTCCCGTCGTTGGGCACTGACGGCGACTCGTGCATGGTCCTGCCGACGCCATGTCCACCGAAGTCGGTGTGCAGGCCGTAGCCCGCTGCCCGCGCGACCCGGCCGATCGCGGCGGACACGTCGCCGAGCCGGCCGCCCGGTACCGCGGCGGCAATCCCCGCGGCAAGCGCGCGCTCGGCGGTGTCGATCAGGCGGACATCGGCAGGCCGCGGGGTGCCGACCGGGAAAGAGATAGCCGAATCGCCGGTCCAGCCGTGCAGCGTGGCGCCAAAGTCGATGCTCACCAGGTCGCCGTCGGCAAGCCGGTACCGGCCAGGTATGCCGTGGAGCGCCGCGTCGTTGACGGACGCGCAGATCACGGCGGGGAACGGCGAGTGGGCGAAGCTCGGCTGGTAACCAAGGAACGGCGACGTTGCCCCGTACTCAGCGAGCACCGAGCGGGCCACCTGGTCCAGCTCAGCCAGACTGATGCCCACGGCCGCGTTCTTGCGCACCTCCTGGAGAGCGATCGCCACGACCCGGCCCGCGGCCCGCATCTTCTCGATCTCTGCGACAGACTTCAGCTCTACCACGGGTACATGGTGTCAGCCTGCGGACTCTTGCGCACGGGCCGGCCGGCGCGTCTAGATGACCGGGCTGGCGCCGTCGAACGGAATCTCGCCCAGGCCTGCCCGCTCCCTAAGCACCTCTTCCACCGCCGGGACGTCATCCGGCGTGATGTACGGCCGCACGGCCTTCCCGACGTCCAGGATGAGCGCCATCAGCTTGCCGGGCCTGCCTGGGTCCAGGTTCGCCCAGTAACGCAGGTTCGCGGTCCCCCAGATGCGCGGCTTTCCGCGCAGCGCAGAGAGTTCGACTCGCCGGGCGGACCGGATCGAAGTGTAGGGGATCCGCTTGTCGCCGCCCCACAGGTAGTACCACCGGATCACGACCGCATCGTCGGTGCAGGTGACCCGCTGATCCTGGTACAGATTTGCCACAGTCGCATCATTGCATCGATTCCATGCCATCACGCCCAGTTTCGGGTTGCCTGCCCGGCTATGCCCGTGCAGCCAACCGCACGGGTAACAATGGGTCATGAGCAAAAAGCCGCTTGCGCCGCCCCCCGGTGACAAGCCCGTGCGCACGGCACCGCCACCGCCGCCATCGTGGCGGCACTGGCTGTGGCTGCTGGCGCTGGTGATAGCGCTGCTGTACATCCTGCCGAGTTTCGTGCACACAACGCCGCAGACCCAGCTGAACTACACCCAGTTCGTCAGGTATGTATCCGCGCACAAGATCAAGACCGCCACCGTGCCGAGCCCGGCCTCGGCGGACGCCAATGTGACGATAACCGGGACCTTGACCGACGGCCACGACTTCTCGGTCGTGACGCCCTACATCGCGCCCGGATCCTCGCTGGACACCAGCATGCGCAGCGCCGGGGTTGCCGTCACCTACGAGGCGGCGGGCAGCTCGATCGGCCCGGTACTGCTAGAGATCCTCATCTTCGTGGTGCTGCCGTTCGCCCTCGTGTTCTACGTGTTCCGCCGGATGGCGCGCACTGCCGGGAGCTCCCTGCAGGGCGTGATGGGAGTCGGCAGGTCGCGCGCGAAGGTGTTCGACGCCGAGAAGCCTGACACCAAGTTCACCGACGTAGCCGGCTATGACGGGGCCAAGGCAGAAATCACCGAGGTAGTGGACTTCCTGCGCAACCCCGACCGCTACCGCCGAGCAGGTGCCATGGCCCCGCGCGGCGTGCTCATGGTGGGCCCGCCGGGGACCGGCAAGACTCTGCTTGCCAGGGCCGTGGCGGGCGAGGCCTCGGTGCCGTTCTTCTCGGTGGCCGGCTCCAGTTTCGTGGAGATGTTCGTCGGCGTCGGTGCCGCACGGGTACGCGACCTGTTCGGCGAGGCGCGCAAGGCCGCGCCCGCCATCATCTTCGTCGACGAGATCGATGCCATCGGCCAGCGCCGGGCCGGGTCTGGCGCCGTCGTGGCCAACGACGAGCGGGAGCAGACGCTCAACCAGCTCCTGTCGGAGATGGACGGCTTCGACATGACCGCGGGGATCGTCGTCCTCGGCGCCACCAACCGCCCCGAGGTCCTCGACCCCGCTCTGCTGCGGCCTGGACGGTTCGACCGGCAGGTCATCATCCCGCTGCCCACGCTGGCCGAGCGGGCAGCGATCCTCGCAGTGCACTGCCGTGACAAGCGCCTCGGTCCCGATGTCGACCTGACCGTGGTGGCCCGCGGAACACCCGGGTTCTCCGGCGCCGACCTCGCCAACCTCGCCAACGAGGCGGCGATTTTCGCTGTCCGGCAGGGCCGCGAGGTGCTGTCGGCCGGCGACTTCGACGACGCCAGGGACCGCATACTGCTCGGCCGCCGGGAGGGCTCGAACGTGCTGCTGCCCGACGAAAAGCACGCCGTCGCCGTGCACGAGGCCGGCCACGCCCTGGTCGCCGCGCTGTCGGAGCACGCGGACCCGGTTGCGAAGATCACCATCCTGCCTGCCGGGCAGGCGCTCGGGGTCACCCAGCAGCTCCCGGTTGACGAGCGGCACTTGTACGGCGAGGACTACCTGACCGAGTCGCTGGCAGTCCGCCTCGGCGGCCGCGCCGCTGAGCTAGTAGAGCTGGGCCAGGGCTCGACGGGCGCCGCCAACGACCTTGCTTCCGCCACCGACCTGGCCACCAGGATGGTGCGCGAGTTCGGATTGTCCCCCAAGCTCGGGCCCGTCGGCTACCCGGAGGGGGGCTCGGTCTTCCTGGGCGGCGGGGGTTCAGGGCTATCCAGCCGCCCGTTCGCTGAGGCCACCCAGGCCACCATTGACGCCGAGGTCGCGCGGCTGGTACGCGAAGCCGAGCAGACGGCGGTTTCGCTGATCCGCTCGCACGCCGACGAGCTCAACCAGCTCGTCAGCCTGCTGCTGGAGAACGAGACAGTCGATGGCGCCGAGGTCTACCGGATCGTCGGCAGGCAGCTGCCGGAGCGCCGGCCGGAGGAGCTGACGATCGTGCCGCACGCGGCCACCGCCGATGGGGCCAAGCCGCTAACGCCACCAGGGAGTGCGTCGTAGCCGCGCAAGCCGCTCGGCCGGCCCGGTGACATCGGCGCTGTGCGCGTTCAAGTGCTGCAGATGGTAGCCGACCCACAGGTCCTCTGGCCGGTAGCGGGCTTGCCGGCGGGCTCGCTCCCGAAGGCCGGGCTCGGCGGGCATCGCTGGGACGGGAACGAGCACCGGGGTCGAGCCGTCCCTGCTGGGCTTGGCCACCTCGTCGGCGAGGCTGTCATAGAAGGCTGCCAAGTCCGCCGCATCCCGGGCGAGCCGCCCGCGCACTCCGCCAGCCTCGGCCTGCGGCGGCCAGTGCAGCGAGGGCGCCCGGTCGCCGTCAGCCGACAGGCTGGCCAGCGAGTGCGCGGTGAGCCTCAGGCGGGTAGCCGCCATGGTCAGGGCCCACAGGTCGTTCTTGGCAATGCGCCTTGACCCCTGCTCGGTCAGGTATCCGCGGATGGCGTCATCGAGTCGGGTGCCAGCCGCGATCGCATCGATGGCGCGGTCTGGCCGCTCGCTCCGCTGCCCCAGCACCCAGCCCGCCGCGTCGGTGAGGTAAGAGGCACCGCAGCGGAAGGCGTAAGCGAGGTTGTCCCCCACCACCGCAGCGGTTCCGCGCGGCCAGAACAGCACGCCCACGATCAGGCTGACCGCGCAGCCCAGGGCCACGTCTTCGACGCGCAGCAGCCCTACCCGCCACCCGGCCGGGGCCAGCAGGTTGAACAGCACCACGATCGTCACCGTGAACGCGGCCTGCCCGGCAACGAACGGGGCGGTGCCGGGTGTGTAGGCAGCGACAAGGACGGCCAGCGGGAACGCTACCCACAGCACCACCGGGCTGGTGCCGATGCCGACGAGCAGGGCGGCGCCGACGACAAAGCCGGCCACGGTGCCAGCCAATGCCCGCATCGCCGTCGCTCCGGTGGCCGCTGCGCTGGTGCGCAGCACCGACAGCGTGCCCAGCACGACCCAGAACGCGTGCTGCACGTCCAGCAGCTTGGCGACCGCGACTGCCGCCGCGAGCGCGACAGCGCCGCGCACGCTGTTGCGGAACCACACCGAGCGGAGGCTGGCGCCGGTGGCGATCATCCAGCCGACCCCGGCGCGCCGGTCTCGCCCGGACGCTGGCGCATCACCCGGACTGGCCTCATATCCGTGCAGCCAGCGCCGCCGCTGCGCCGCGATGGCCGCGGGGCTGGCCCGGCGTGCGGCGATGAGCGCCTCGCCGACGGCCGCGGTCGCGGCAACTCCGATGGCCTGCGCGTGGAAGGCACTGTCAGCGCTGAGCAGCATGCCAGCTTGCCCGCCCGTCAGCTCGCGCAAGTGCCGGGCGCTCGCCTTGCGCGCGCGCCAGATGCGGTCAAGCTCGACGGTGGCATCCCGGCCTCGCAGCAGCGCGGAGATCTGGCTCAGGGCTATCGCCGACTCGCGCAGAACATCGCGATCCGCTGCCGGGGCGTGCTCCAGGTCGAGGTGGCCGTCGACGGTGTCGCAGATCAGCGACGTGCACCAGTCGAGCAAGTGAATGACGCTGGCCAGCGCCTGATCGGGGGCTGCTAGCCCGACCGGCCGGTAGGGCGTGCCGACGAACAAGTTCATCAGCTCGTGCTTCGCCGCCACCGACGCCTGCCGGTCGGCGTCAGTAGCCCTGCCGCGCAGTGCCTGGCCGAGCTGGTGCGACATCGCTGCCGCCAAGGTGGACGCCTGTTCACGCAGCCGATCGCCGGGCGAGTGCGGCGAGATAGCCAGCACCGCGACCGTGCTGGCGACCGATGCCAACCACCAGCCTGCCAGCCTCGGCAGCAGCGAACTCGCGGTGCCGGCGGACGCCACCGGCAGCACGAAGGCAAGCATGCACGCTGTCACGCCCGATGCGGCGTTGGGTCCGGCCGAGCCGGCGAAATAGATCGCGAACGCTGTCGGCACCGTCACGACCACCGCAAGCCACGTCGATCCACTAGCTAGCGTGCCGATGATGATCGCCACGCTGCCCGCCACGGCCAGGCCGATGTGAGCGAGCGCCTTGTCGCGCCTGGTGCCGCCGAACGAAGCTAGAACAAGCGCGCCGAAGCTACCGAAAACGGCGAATACGGTCAGCTGCTCGACGCCGAAAACCTTGAAGGCCAAGGCGAACAGGCTCGGTATCACGACCGTGGCTCGCACCGCGCGCAGAGCGGCCGGGACTGACCACGATACCCGCCACCACGGGCTGCCTGGCGGGCCCGGCGCCCTGACCGAGGGACCGGCGGCCTGCGCGCTGGCCGACAGCGCTACCGCACTGTGAGTCATTTGCGTCCACTGTGTCATCAGCTGCCGCCGGCGTACATTGCCGGGCGCTAGATCGGCCCACTGTGCGGTCGCTATGTTGGTCTGTATTCGCCGGGCGAGCGTGTCCATCAGGAGCCGCGCCGATCGTCGTATGAGACGAACAGGGAGACGGGCGGACACC
>JASHSO010000062.1 GCA_030038715.1 Streptosporangiaceae bacterium | reverse complement strand
AGCCTCATCGCGGCCGGCCATCTGGATGTGGTGGCTGCGGCGGTAGGGGTGGCCGCGCTGCTGGTGGCGGGACTGCGCGCTGTGCGGCCGGCACCGACAGGCTGGTGGTGGGCGGTCGCGGCTGGGGCCTGCGCAGGCGCGGCCGCCGACATCAAGGTGGACTACGTGCTGTTCGTGCTGGCCGCGTGCTGGGCGCTACGCCGGTTCCCCGGCCGGGCAGCGGTGGCCGCAGCGGCTGCTGCTGCTGTGCTGGTCGGGTCGTACGCGATCGTCGGCATGGCCGCCGTCCGGGCCCTCGCCGGACGTGCATCGGCCGGGCTTGGCTGGGAGTACTACGGGTTCATCTTCCGGCACCTGGGCATCAGCCTGAACGCGGCGGTCCCAGTGGCGGCCTGCCTGATGCTGCCGCTGGCCGTGCTAGCCCTGGCCCGGATCCCGGCGGGTCCCGGCGATCAGCCGGGCGGGCAGGCGATCCGCGCCGGGCTAGCGCTGTCGCTCGCCTGGCTGCTGCTGTGGCCGCACCAGTACGCCTGGTACAGCGTGATGATCATGTCGGTCCTGGTGTGCTACCCGGCGTCGCGGCTGGACTGGATCGCCATGGCCTGGCTCAGCGCGATCACCTTCGCCGACATTCCTGGCCTTGGCCACGCCTCGCACCGCCTCATGAACGACGCGCTGGACCAGATCCAATACCAGAATCTCGATCATCTGGCACCGCTGGTATTGCTTGGCGCGCTCGTGACGTTCGTGACCCTTTGCATCAACCTGCGCTGGCGGCAGCAGTCCGCGCTGTCCCGCTTCAGTGACTGCCAGAGCTGACCCGATGCCGGCGGTCACGAGCCCCGGGCACGCCGGAATCCGGCGCGGCGACGCGACAGCGGCTGCGCGCCGGCAACGTAGCGCCGCAGTCCGGCGCCGTGGTGTCGGCTACCTCAGCCTGGCGGCATCGGTGCCGGTGCGGAGCGCGGCGCCGCCAGGATCAAGGCATCCGGTGACCCTGGCAGGGTCGGCTAGTCCTCCTCGACACAGCACCCCACCGGCCCGGCAGGCCTGATGGTGGTGGCCGTGACCCTGGCGTGAGCTGGCGCGGCCTGCTCGGCGTGCGTGCTCGCTGCGAACACGGCTGCGGCGGTGAATGCGGCGAGGACGGAAATGCGGATGACGGTCATGGCGATCCACCCATCTCGTGTCGTCGGCGGCGGTTGCCGCCGATCGCGTCATGAAAGAGAGTAAAGCTACATCACCCTGGCACTACAAACGACAGGTTATGGAGATGTAGTGAGTCAGGCCAGACCTTGACTGCCTGGCAAGATGCCCGTTAACGTCCTAAGAACGGCATGACAACCGGTCGCCGGGGCACTGGCGGCCCGCGGACCAGGGTGTCGGGGTGCAGGGATCGCAAGACATGCTCGATCGGGGCGCGATGGGCGCGTTGCCGATTTCGGTGTCCGTGTGACTGCGCCGGGCGACGCCCATCCCGGTGCTAGATGAGCACAAGCCTCGTTGCACCGGGCCGCCCGGACTGGGCGCGTCCTAAGCTCGCGCCGGCCGGTGACAGGCTCGCGGCGGTGCGCTGGCATGACGGTGCAGCCAACCTGTGGATCGGCGCAAGCCACGCGACCATGCGGCTGGCCACCGACCTGCGGCCGTGGCGACTGGAGGATTTCCACTGGGGCGCCAGCGGGCGCGGGCTCGTCTTGGTGCTCGAGCCTGCGGCCAGCGAAGCGCGCATGCTTGCGTGGCTGGACCTGCGCTCCGGTGCCGTGACGCCGCTGACATCGGAGCTGGCCGACGCTCAGTACGCCGGCCAGGCCGGGGGCGACAAGCCAGCAATCCTGCTGGGGGTCAGGGATCAACTCGAGGACGGCTTTAAGCTGCGGGCCGTCACTCCTGCGGGCGCGGTCATTGCCGAGTGGCAGGGCCCGGCGGCCGGGCCGGTCACCCGGTGGCTGGCAACCGGCTCCCAGGCACTGGCCGTGTGCGGCGCGACTCCCGCCGTCTCCTGGTGGCACAGTGGCTTGGCGCACCCGCGCTGGGCCCTCGTAGCGGATATTCCGGCGGCGGACGCCGAGTGTGCTTGTCCCGTCGCGTTCAGCTCGGATGGCCGGACCCTGTTCGCGCTGTCCTCAGAAGGTCGCGACACCCTGGCGCTTGTCCAGATGTCGCAGCCCTCCTGGGTGCCGGCCATAGTCAGCTCGCGGGCGCACTTTGACGTCACAGCAGTGCTCATGGCACCCGACGGGAGCAGGCCAGACCTGGTGACCACGACCGATCCCGTCGATCCCCAGTCGGCGCTGACCGACGCCGCCGCGGCAGACCTGGCCAGATTGCGACAGGCCACCGGGGGCGTGTCGGCTGTGATCACTGACCGCAATGAGAGTCATCTCCTGGCAGAGATCGCTGACCCTGTGGGCGGTCCGGCCTACCTGACAGTCAGCCGGACGACCAGCTCGGCGGGCAAGCCGTTGCTCAAGTACACCAGTCTGAAGAAGGTCCGCATCCAGCGCCGGGATCCCTTCACCTGCCGGGCCAGGGACGGGCTGCCGCTTACCGGCTTCTTGACCAGGCCTGATGGGGTTCCTCCCTGGCCGACGGTGCTGTTGGTGCACGACGGGCCGTGGACTAGAGACAAGGCCCGGATGGACCCGTGCGCGCAACTGCTTGCCTCGGCGGGATTCTGCTGCGTCCAGGTAAACTTTCGCGGATCCCGCGGGTTCGGGAAGGAGTTCCGTGACGCCGGAGATGGGCAGTGGTCGCGGGCAATGCAAAACGACCTGGTCGATGCGCTCGAATCGGCCCAGGTCGCCGATGTGGTCGACCCGACATGCCTGGCGGCGATGGGCCACGGCTATGGCGGCTACGCGGCCCTGATGCTGGCGACGCAGCGCGACCTCCCGCTCAGTTGCGTCATCTCGGCATCGGCGCCGACCGACCTCGCACTGCATGCCGAGGAGGCCGCGGCACTCGGGGAATACCGCTATACCCGCCGAATCGGGGACCCGGTCCTCGATCGTGACCAGCTAGTGGCCGCATCGCCCGTCAACAAGATCACTGAGTTCGAGGTGCCTGCGCTGCTATTTCACGGCCGCCGGGACGCGCGAGTTCCGGTCGCCC
Source organism: Streptosporangiaceae bacterium (assembly GCA_030038715.1). GTDB lineage: Bacteria > Actinomycetota > Actinomycetes > Streptosporangiales > Streptosporangiaceae > JAJYUU01. The sequence continues at coordinate 3,071 of JASHSO010000062.1, read as the reverse complement.
ACACGACGAGACTCGCCGAATCGCTCCGGCTGGCTGGCAGGCCGGTCGAGCTGGTCGTCTACGAGGACGAGGGTCACACGTACGCACGGCCGCAGAACATCGCCGACTTCCGGGCCAGATCGTTCGAATTCCTGCTTAGCCGCCTGTGCTGTCCTGCTAACTCAGGCGTCTGAGCTTGCCAGGCCCGTTGCCACCGCAGCCAGCTGGGACGGCACCGCGCCCGGGCGAATAGACGACGAGCGCGCTCCGGCGCAGTCGGCAGCTCGACGCAAGGCGGCCACGGCATCGCCGGTCCTGTCGAGCTGTATCAGCGCCTCGGCCAGTTCGCGCCACACCCTGGCGGCTTCAAGGCGCGACCCCATGTCCTCAAGCTGGCAGGCCGCGCTCGACACGGCGGCGACGCCGTCCTCGACCTGGCCGCTGAGGATCCGCGCAAGGCCCCCGACCGCGTGGGCGTTTTGTCGCTCGGCCGAGTTGGCATCAGCGAACCTTGAGCCCGCCTGCTCAGCCAGGCGAACGGCCGCACCATAGTCGGCCCTGAGCAGGGCGCAGCGTGCCATCTCGGTCTCGCAGCTTGCCAGGTTCGGGCCCAGTGCGAGGTCCGCCATGACATCGTGAGCCGTCGCAAGCAGTCCCTCGGCCTCGTCCAGGCGCGGCGGGTCGCAGCGCAGTAGCAGCCAGGCATAGGTGACGCGCATCTCGGCCAGGCTACGGAACCGAGATGACTCCGCCATCAAGGCGAGCGTCTTGCCTGCCAGGTCGAGGGCGAGTGCCAGCTCACCCCTGGCCTCGGCCACCAGGCAGGCGTTCCAGTAGGCGGATCCCTGGGCGGTCCGGGACCCCAGCCGCTCCGCTCGCTCGATGACACGCTGGGCAAGGTGCTGGGCGGAGAATAGGTCACCACGGCCCCAGTAGCTGAACACCAGCGTGGATGCGAGCCTGATCTCCTCTTCGGAGCCGGCCAGCCCGAGGTCACGAACCTCGCGCAACGCATCCTCGCCGACCTCGATGCTGCGAGAGAAATCGCCGGCCAGATAGAACAGACGGCACCGCCGCATATGCAGGCTCAGCAGTCCTGGGGTACCAGGCTCGCCCGCACGGGCCAATTCGATGAGCGCTTCGACGTGGTTGAGCGCAGCTCCCAGGCTGCCCCGTGCTTCCTCAGTGCGGACCAGACCCCAGATCGAGCTGTTCCTGATCTCGGTCTCGGCGACGGCCGTGAGTTCGGTAAACCGCAGGTGAGCCTCGTCGAGAGCGCCATTGGCCAGGGCGATCTCGGCGAACTGGAGCCTGAGCCGTCGTTCGGCAACCTCCGTCGGCTCCACGCCCGACTCCAAGTAGACCGTGGTGCAGCCGAGCCTGTGCGCCAGACCATCGAGCACGACGCGCTCGGGTGACCTTCGGCCTGACTCGATCAGCGAGACATAGCTCGGCGAAACTAGGTCACCCGCTAGTTCTGCCTGGCTGAGCCCCCGCTCTACCCGGAGCGCGCGCAGGCGTTCCCCGAGCGTTGGCGTCATCTGGCACCTCCGGCCCGGACGACGATGTATGTGGGTAACTCTAAGGCGTCACGAACCATAGTCAACACGGCGCGGAATTCCCGCTCGCATGGGCCGTGACCCGCGCAGTGCCAGTTAAGAATCGGCTCGACAGGCCCGGCTCGCCGGCGGGTGGTGGGCTTGCGAGGCGAGCATGGCAGACCTGGGCCGGGCGGCCCGGCGTGCGGGTGGGGTTATCGGCAGTGGGCGATCGGACAGGTCATCAGGTCATGCCCCTGCGCTGCACGGCCGTGCAATTGATGATCTAGCTCGACGCGGCGATACGATAACAAGATCGATGTCTTGCCCAGCCGCAGCGGGGAGCGCTGATGCCAGAGACGGCCACGACGCTGAAGGACGTTGCACGCCTGGCCGGCGTGCATCCGGCCACGGCGTCGCGCGCACTGAACCCAGAGACCAGGCTTTTGGTCAGCGAGGAAACCGCCGGAAGGGTTTTAACTGCTGCGGCGCAGCTCGGGTACCGGCCGAACACTGTAGCCCGCAGCCTGCGGACCAAGAAGTCACACACCGTGGGTGTGCTGATCCCTGATCTGAACAACCCGCTCTTCCCGCCGATCGTGCGGGGCCTGGAAGATCGTCTGGGCTCTGACGGCTATGTCGCCCTGATCGGAAACACCGATGGCGATAACGAGCGCGAACTGCGGGTAATCGAGCAGATGCGGGCGCGGAACGTGGACGGCTTCGTGCTGGCCACCGCGCACCTGCGCAACCCGATACTGGCCGAAGCCGCCGAGGCCGGCCTGCCGGTAGTGCTGGTCAACCGGATGGCCTCCGACTACAGCTTCCCGTCTGTGACGGTCGACAATGAGCGCGGCGTCAAGATGGCGATCAGTCATCTCACCTCGCTTGGCCACCAGCGGATCGGCTACATAGCCGGCCCGCAGGACGTGTCAACCGGGCTGGCAAGGTACCGCGGCTTTCAGACGGCGATGGCAGCCGCGCACCTGGAGATACAGCCCAGCACGGTCGCCTTCGCCCGCGCCTTCTCGGTACAAGAGGGTTACCGCTGCGCCAAGCAGCTCCTGACGTCTGGCAGTGACTGCACGGCGGTAGCGGCCGGCAACGACATGCTCGCGATCGGCTGCTACGAGGCACTGGAAGAGGCCCGCCTGAACTGCCCTGCGGACATCTCGGTGGTGGGGTTCAACAACATGCCGTTCATCGACATGCTCAGGCCGCCGCTAACCACCGTTGCGTTCCCGCACTACCAGGTTGGCACCGAGGCGGCTCAGTTGCTGATCGAGCTGATGAACGGAGAACAGGGACCGGTGAAGGTGCTGTACCTCGCGCCGGAACTGGTTGTTCGCGGGTCTACGGCACCGCTGAACTCGGCACATCCCGCCCATTGACAACCGCATTACTGGTGCGTAAGGCTCAGTGCTGACAGACTGTGCAAACGATTGTGCAACGTGCCTGCGAGCACTGGAAGGCTGGGATGAACAACTACCCCGAAGGCGAGGTGGGCTGGCTGGGGACCGGTCGGATGGGCTTGGTCCTGGTCCGCCGACTGCT
>JASHSO010000007.1 GCA_030038715.1 Streptosporangiaceae bacterium | reverse complement strand
GCAAAGAAGCCGAGGAATGCCACCGCGGTGCAGATCACGCCCAGCCCGGCGAGCGCACCCAGCACCTTCGCGGCGGGCATTGTGGAAGGCCATGTCAGGGCGGCCAGCGGGGCGTACAACACGGCGGCGAACGCCAGGCACGCCGCGGTCATGCCCACCGGCGGCATCGTGCTGAGTCGACGCGAGGCGATCAGCGGCCCGACTGCGTAGCAGAGTGCGACGACGAGGACTTCGGCAACCGCGACCGCGTTCCCGGTCGTGGCACCTCCGCCGACGAGCAGCCCGACGCCGCATAGGCCGACCAGCAGGCCCGTCCAGCGCACGGCGGACGGCCGCTCACCGCCCGTCAGCCATGCCAGGACCGCGGCGATGATCGGTGTCGAGGCGATGAGCAGGCCGCTCAGCGAACTCGGCAGCCTAGTCTCGGCTTCCGATAGGAGCAGCCACGGGGTGATGATCTCGACGAGAGCGAACACTGCCAGCCACCGCCAGTGCGGTCGAAGCACGCCTAGCTCACGCCTGCGGATGGCAATCGGCAGCAGCAGCGCCGCCCCGATCGCGACGCGCGCGAGCACCAGCACCGGCGGAGCCACCCCGCCGACCGCGACCTTGATCAGCAGATAGGGGATGCCCCAGATAACGCTCATCGCTGCGAACAACCACCAGCCGCGGCGGCTCACTGTTACCCCTTTAGTCCGGACCTGGCCTGCTATCCATGGTCGGGCAGGCCAAGCGGCGCGTCTTGAACGCAATTGCGCTGACAGCCTAGCCGCGGCCGGCGCTACCGCCTGCTCATCTGCCGCGGACCCCACTGACCTGGAAAGGGGGCATACCTTGCCGACCAGCGGGTGAAGCCGAGCATGCGACTGTGCTCTGACCTCGGCCAGTGTGCCGAAGGCAGGCTACCGGCCAACCGTGCTGGCTTGGCTCGTGACGCGGCCGCCTGGTCGCTTCTTGCAGGGTGGCGCTGGGTCGCTGGACCGCCCCCCGAAGGTCCGGCCGCGCCGTAAAACCGTGGCACGGGGCTGACATCGCTGCCATCCGGGCGCATGCCGACGGCTCGTGCTCGCGGCGCTGGTCCTAGCTGCCCGGTCGAATGGGGGCCTGGTGCGGAGGCGGACGCCAGCGCCAGGACGATGGCCGCCAACACCACGACGATCCCGGGTATCGCGAGCAGCAGAATCGGATGCCGCCGCGTCGCGGCCGCAACGTTGTGCGCCGTCGTCTGGATCCGGTCGGCTCCTACCGCCATTGCGATGCTCGCAGCGTGCAGCCTCGGCCCGTGGCCCATGCGGCCGCTGCTGCGGACTCTGTTCAGCGCGGCTTGCCGTTCAGCTGGTGTCAGGCCGGGCCGCAGGTAGACAATGGCGTCGCGGCCGCGGGTTTCGGCGACTACATGTAATCCGGTCGGCAGCTCGGCATACCGGATCTTGACCATCATTCCTACCTCGCATCCATACCCATGAGAGGTCGAATCGCCGGTTGGCCGCAAACAGGCGGTGACGACGATATCACGGGGAATAACTGCAATCCCATGGCCATCGCCAAAATGCAACCTGCAATGTGCTTGTTGGATGTTTTGCGCGCTGGGCCCAGTCGACCCGGACTCCGCTGGCCTAGCTTCGGTGCCGAAGCGCGGCGTAAATTACCTTAATCCCGGCATTCCGCCGCCGCCGGGGAGCCAGGTAGATCCTGGGGAAGACTTCTCGTCACATGCGACGGTCAAGTCTTCGCCAGGATCCGGCGGACTCGACGGCACCCGGCCTCCGCCTCAAGTCACGCCGTAATCTCTCACTCGCCCCTCCCGCGTGCCCCTCTCCCGCAGGCACGCGAACCAGCGCGCAGGTCTAGCCGTGGTACCCGGCGAACCCACTGGCCAGCACCTCACAACATCGACAAGTGCCGGTCAGGACCACGCCCGGCGACGACGAGCCGCACCTGCGCCGCTCGCCTGCGAACCGGGCTACGCTCGCAACATAGGACTGTCGCTATTCCGCGGAGGACAGGTGGCGCTGACCAGCCCGGGCCAGGCTGCCTCGGTGGTCACGGCTGCGGGCACTCGGACGGCGGGGCGCCAGTTGCGTGCTTGGCAGTCCATGCTTGTAGCCCTGGCTGGCGGGCTGGCACTCGCCTCGGCGTTCCCTCCACTCGGCATCTGGCCGCTCGCAGCGGCCGGCCCCGCTTTGCTGGCCATCGCGTTGTGGCGGCAGCGGCTGCGGACGGCGTTCGCGGCCGGAGCCGTCTTCGGCCTGGCCTTTTTCTTCCCGCTGGTGTCGTGGCTGGTGAACGTGGCCTGGTACGTATGGGTCGCGCTGGCCATCGCGGAGTCGGTGATCTTCGCGGTAATGACGCTTGGCCAGTGGCTGCTGTTGCGGCTGCCAGGTTGGCCGCTCGGAGTCGCTGGATGGTGGCTAACTGCCGAAGCCGCGCGTGACCGCTGGCCTTGGGGCGGCTTTCCCTGGGGCCGGCTGGTGATGAGCCAGGCAACCGCTCCCGACGTCCGCTGGGTGGCGTTCGCCGGGCCGCCGTTTCTGAGCTTCTTGATCGCGCTCATCGGAGGGTGCCTCGCCTGGCTGATCCTCGGCCCCGCCGCAGACAGCGCGCACCGGCTCGGCGCGTGGCGGGCGCGAGCCGTTCCGGCGGCCGCACTCGCGGGCACCGTGATCGTGGCGCTATCTGGCACGTTCCTGCCAGCGGATCTAGGCACCGCCGGCGAGCAGACGGCGGTCGTCGCGGCGATTCAGGGCAACGTCCCGCACGCCAGGAACCTGCCGGACCTCTGGCGCGCGACGACCGTCACGCAGAACCATGCAGCGGCCACCGAGGCACTGGCGGCCCGAGTGCGGAGCGGGGCTGCGCTAGCCCCGGACGTAGTCATCTGGCCAGAGAACTCCACGGACCAGGACCCGAGCTTCAACCCGTATATCTACGCTACGATCGCCTCCGCGGTGCACGACATCGAGGCGCCGGTTCTGGTCGGTGCGGTGCTTCAGCGACCGGTGCGGAACGCGGGACAGCTGTGGCTGCCGGGTAAGGGCCCGGTCGCGGCCTACATCAAGCGCAGGCTGGTTCCGTTCGGGGAGGTGATCCCGTTCCGCAGCCTGATTGAGAAGATCACGTCGCTGCCATCGACACTGCAGCCGGTTAACTTCACGCCCGGTCACCGTGCTGTCGTGTTCCATCTCGGGAAGGTTCGCCTGGGTGACGTGATCTGCTACGAAGTCGGCTTCGACGGCCTCGTGGCATCTGAGGTCGCCGCCGGCGCCAACCTGCTGGCAGTGCAGACCAACGACGCGGACTTCGAGATCGACGGCCAGACCGGCGAGACGTTGCAGCAGCTCGACATGGCCCGGATCAGGGCGATCGAGTTCAACCGTGCAGTCGTGGTCGCATCGACGACCGGCATCAGCGCGGTCATCGCACCCAACGGAACGCTGCTCGCCAGCACCAAGACCTGGCGGCGGGCAGAGATCGAAGCGCGGGTGCCGCTACGTAGCTCCGCCACGCTGGCCTACCGGCTCGGCGGCTGGCCCGAGGCTGTACTGGCCTGGGCCACAGTCGCGGCGCTGGCCTGGGGCATCAGCCAGGAGGTCAGAAGGCGCCGCAGCGGGCGCGCACACACAACCGCGGTCACCCCCAAGCCCTGATCGCCGCCCGCAAGCCGGACCATGCCCGCAAGCCGGACCATGCCCGCAAGCCGGACCATGCCCGCAAGCCGGACCATGCCCGCAGCCGCGGTAAGGCAGGCAGCCCGGCCAGGTGAGCCTGACCGCCGC
>JASHSO010000061.1 GCA_030038715.1 Streptosporangiaceae bacterium | reverse complement strand
CTCAGACTTGCTGAGCTGCGCCGCGCTCAGTTCGGTACGCAACTGTGCGACTTCGCGCTGCAGCGAAGCGACCTGGCTGGTGGACCCGGAATGGTCAAAGAAGTCAGCGACCGAGCTCGCCGCGTGCTCAGCGGCGCCGAACACCGCCCCGCTCGCGTTCCGCATCGTGCGCAGCACGGAGGAGGAGCCATCGCCGTAGTCGACGGCGATCAGCACGAGCGCGGCGACGAGGAGCACGATCAGGACAAGGCGTGTCCGCCGTGTGTCCCGCACTCCGATCACCTCGCCTGCTGCCCGTCCCCTCGCCGCCTGCCGGCGGTCGCCGGACTGGGCTGCGCCCCACTGCAGTTAACGCCTGGATTCGGGAACCAGGACTTGTTGCAGGGTGTCGAAGTCCTCAACACATTTGCCGGTGCCCAGGGCAACGCAGTCCAGCGGGTTATCGGTCAGGTGGATGGGCATGCCGGTCTCTTCCCGCAGCCGCTCGTCGAGGCCGCGCAGCAGAGCGCCGCCGCCTGTCAGCGCGATGCCCCTGTCCATCACGTCACCCGCCAGCTCCGGCGGGCACTTGTCGAGGGTCGTCTTGACTGCATCCACAATCACGCTCAGCGGTTCTTCGATGGCCCGCCTGATCTCCTCGGCTGATATCACGATTGTCTTGGGCAGCCCGCTGACCAGGTCCCGGCCGCGGATTTCGGCATTCGGCTCGTCTGCCGCCGGATAAGCCGAACCGAGCGAGATCTTGATCTCCTCGGCGGTCCGCTCGCCGAGCATCAAGGAGTACTCCTTCTTGCCGAAATTGATGATCGCCTGATCGAGCTCGTCGCCGCCAACTCGGATCGACTGCGATGTGACGATGCCACCAAGCGAGATGACCGCGACCTCCGTGGTGCCGCCACCGATGTCAACGACCATGTTACCGGTCGGTTCGTTGACCGGCAGGCCCGCGCCTATCGCCGCAGCCATCGGTTCCTCGATGATGTACACCCGGCGGGCACCCGCCTGGTGACCGGCCTCCTTCACCGCGCTCTGCTCAACTCCGGTTATCCCGCTCGGGACCGCGATGACGATCCGCGGCTTGGCCAGGTGAGTCCGTCGGTGCACCTTCTGGATGAAGTACCGCAGCATTCGCTCGGTCACGTCGAAATCCGCAATCACGCCGTCCTTGAGCGGCCTGACGGCGACGATGTTGCCGGGAGTGCGGCCGATCATGCGCTTCGCCTCGACGCCGACGGCCACGATCTGGCCGGTATTGGTGTTCAGCGCTACGACGGACGGTTCATTGAGTACGATCCCGCGGCCCCTGACGTAGACCAGGGTGTTCGCGGTGCCAAGGTCGACGGCCATGTCGCGGCCCAGAAACGCCAGCGCGTTGCTCATGGGGAACGAGAACCTTCCAGCCGAATCTTGCCAGGTAACCTGAGTTTTTCGTACCGTGCACCGCGGGCGCTACCGTTCGCGCCATCCAGCAGCGGTACACCCGGTCGGCAGTCGCGCGGTGGCAAGCTGGTTGCCTGCCGGCACCGCGCCGGTCCGCACCGGCGACGCTGAACGTCCCGTCCGGGAGGTCCAACGCACCGCTGCCGCCAATGGTGCCAATGGCGGGTTAAGCCCAGCCCACCATTGCATTTCAGCACCATCAGCGACCGGTTACTAGCGCGCTGTAACTCCGTCAGGGCGCGTTCGAGGCCTGCGGAAATCACAGCCTACAGCGCGGCAGCTTGGCCACGGCGGCCGGGCACGCCGGTTGGCCAGCGTTTTGGCAACTAGTGACCGGCGGCGTGCTCGACCCGGTAGCCGAGCCAGATGCCGATCCCCCAGAGCGCGGCAAAGATTGCCCCAAGAAGGTACATAACAGGCACGATAATGCCTGCGGCGATCACGAATGCCTGCAGCAGGCTGCCCGCCACTAGCGTAACCGGCAGAGCGAACCGGGCGAGCACGGCCAGCACGATGGCGGCAGCCACGACGATGCCGCCCGTCGTCCAGGCCGGGCGGGCCGCCAAGTGATCAATGTGAATCGAGACCGGAACCGCCAGCACGACGACGATCGACTCCATGATCAGCACGGTCGCGCAGAGCCGCTTCACGAATGCTCCCTAAGACGCCGGCCGTTCACCGCTGACCGTCCGGGCCGCGCGATCCGTCCGCTGCCAGCAGCACGCGCGCGTCGCCGGCCGTGATCACCGAGCCGGTGACCAGGACGCCTGCGGCGCCGGGCTCTCCGTCGCCCGCCGCATCGGCCTCGTCCGCCAGCGCGACGGCGATCTCGATGGCATCGTCCAGTCGTGCGGCCGGTATCACCCGGTCAGCGCCGAACGTCGCCCTCGCCAGCTCGGCTAGCTCGGCCACGTCCATCGAGCGCGGCGAGGAGTTAGCGGTGACCACCAGCGTGCCTACTAGCGGCTCCAGCTCGTCCAGGATGCCGGCCACGTCCTTGTCCTCGCTCACCGCCAGGATCCCGATCAGCACCGTAAAGCTGAAGGCCTCAGTCAGCGCCGCGACCGAGGCCATCATGCCGCCCGGATTGTGCGCCGCATCCACGATCACGACGGGGCTGCGCCGGACGACCTCGAGCCTGCCCGGCGAGGTCACCGTGGCCACGGCCCGGCGGACCAGATCAGGGTCCAGGGCGGTCGGCTGGACGCCGAGGTCGTCGGCCGACGGCGGCCTGGCGAAGGCCTCCACAGCTGCGACCGCGCACGCCAGGTTTGCGGCCTGGTGCGCGCCAAACAGCGGCAGGTAGAGGTCGTGGTACTCGCCGAGCAGGCCGCGTACTGTGACCTGCTGGCCGCCGACGGCGAGCTCGCGGTCTACGACCCCGAACTCGATCCCCTCGCGTGCGACGACCCCGCCGACCTCGCCCACTCTGCGCAGCAGCGCCTCGGCCGCTGCCGGAGGCTGCAGCGCGAGCACTGCGATCGCGCCCGGCTTGATGATCCCCGCTTTGTCGGCCGCGATCTCCGCCACGGTGCCGCCAAGATATCGGACGTGGTCAAGGGATATCGGCGTCACCACCGCGACCGCCCCGTCGGCGACGTTGGTGCTGTCCCAGGTGCCGCCCATGCCGACCTCAAGCACGCAGACGTCAACCGGCGCGTCGGCGAATACCGCGAACGCCATGCCCGTCAGCACTTCGAAGAACGACAGCCGTACCGTGTGCGAGCCGTCTACCACGTCCAGGTAGGGCTTGATCTCCGCATAGGCAGCCACGAACCTGTCGGCGTCGAGCGGTCGGCCGTCGACACATATGCGCTCCCCGATCGCGGACAGGTGCGGGCTGGTAAACAGGCCGGTCCGCAGGCCGCGCGCGCGCAGCAGGGTCTCGGCCATCCGGGCGGTGGAGGTCTTGCCGTTGGTACCGGTGATATGGACGACGGGGTAGGCCCGCTGCGGATCGCCGAGCAGCCGCACTAGCGCTGTGATCCGCTCGAGCGACGGGTCGATCGAGTGCTCGGGGCGGCGGGCGAAGATCTCCTTCTCGACCTCGCGCAACCGCCAGAGCGCGGAGTCGGTCATGCCGTCTCATCGCCTCCGAGCGCGGCGAGTCGCTCGGCCAGCCTGCCAACCTCGTCCCGCGCGGCGGCCAGCCGGTCCTTGTTCTTCTGCACGATGGCGGCCGGCGCCCGCTCGAGGAAAGCCCGAGTGGCCAGCTTGCGCTCGGCCGCCTCGACGTCTGCCCTGGCGGCTGCTAGGTCCTTGGCGAGTCGCCTGCGCTCGGCCGCTACATCCAGGCCCGCAGCGGTGTCGAGTTCGACGGTCACCCCCTCAGCTTGCACCGACGCGGTGGGCGTGAATCGCTCGCCGGTCTCGCCCAGCCTCAGCAGCGCGCGGATCCGGCTCTCGTGCGCCGCGAGCGGGGTCGAGCCGACCCCGGCCAGTCTGGCCGGGACCTGCTGGCCGGGCCGCAGCCCCTGATCGGACCGGAATCTGCGGACCTCGGTCACCAGGCGCATCAGCGCGGCGATCTCCGCCTCGGCGGCCGGATCGGCGGCGAGCACGGGTTCGGCGGACGCTCCGTCCACCACCTGCCCTGGCCAGTCGGCGACGAGTACGGACTCCCGACCCGTCAGCGCCGTCCATAGTTCCTCGGTGACGAACGGCAGCACCGGGTGGATGAGCCGGAGCAGCCGGTCGAGCACCTCGCCGAGCACCTGCCTGGTCACCAGGGCTGCGGCGGTGTCCGCGCCGGTTAGCACCGGCTTGGCCAGCTCGAGGTACCAGTCGCAGACTTCATCCCAGGCGAAGTGGTACAGAGCCTCGCAGACCTTGGCGAACTCGAACTGCTCGAAGAACTCGTCCACCTCGGCGGTGACCGCGCCCAGCCGGGACAGGATCCAGCGGTCGGGAACCGTGAGCTGGCCGGGCGCCGGCAGGCCTTGGCCGGCAAGAGCCCCGTTCAGCTGTGCGAAGCGGACGGCGTTCCACAGCTTGTTGCAGAAGTTGCGCGAACCGGCCACCCATTCCTCGCTGACCGCGACGTCGCCGCCAGGCGTTGCCCCGCGGGCCAGGGTGAAGCGGGTGGCGTCAGCGCCGAACCTGTCGATCCAGTCCAGCGGGTCTACCGTGTTACCCCGGGTCTTGGACATCTTCTTGCCGAACTGATCGCGCACCAAGCCGTGCAGTGCTACCTGCCGGAACGGGACCGATTCGTCCGGGCCAGCCTTCGCCATGGCGTACAAGCCGAACAGCATCATCCTGGCGACCCAGAAGAACAGGATGTCGTAGCCGGTGACCAGGACGCTCGTCGGGTAGAACGCACGGAGGTCGGCGGTGTCGTCCGGCCAGCCGAGGGTGGAGAACGGCCACAGCGCCGAGGAGAACCAGGTATCCAAGACGTCCGGGTCCTGCTGCCAGCCATCGCCCTGCGGCGGCTCGCTGTCCGGCCCGGTGCAGACCACTTGGCCGCCAGGCCCATACCAGACCGGGATCCGGTGGCCCCACCAAAGCTGCCGGCTAATGCACCAGTCGTGCATGTCATCGACCCAGTCGAAGTAGCGTGCCGACATCTCCTGCGGGTAAATCCGGACTCTGCCGTCCCGTACCGCGTCTCCTGCGGCCTTGGCCAGCGGCTCGACCTTGACGAACCACTGCAGCGACAGCCGCGGCTCCACGGTGGTGCCGCATCGCGAGCAGTGCCCGACGGCGTGCAGGTAAGGCCGCTCCTCGGCCACCACCCTGCCGTCTGCACGCAGCGCGGCGAGCACGGCAGGCCTGGCCTCGAACCGGTCCAAGCCCTGGAACGGCCCGGGAGCGGTGATCACGCCCCGTTCGTCCATCACAACCAGGCTGGGCAGGTCGTGCCGACGACCGATCTCGAAGTCGTCGGGGTCGTGCGCGGGCGTCACCTTGACGGCGCCGGTGCCGAACTCCGGGTCGACATGCGGGTCGGCCACCACGGGGATCGTCCGCCCGGTCAGCGGCAGTTCGATGCCGCGCCCGACGAGGCCGGTGTAGCGCGGATCGTCGGGGTGCACGGCCACAGCAGTGTCGCCCAGCATGGTCTCCACCCGCGTCGTGGCGACCACGACTGCATCGGCACCGTCGCCGTAGCGGACCGACACCAGCTCGCCCTCGTCGTCGGAGTGGTCGACTTCGATGTCGGACAGCGCGGTCAGGCAGCGCGGGCACCAGTTGATGATCCGCTGGGCCCGATAGATGAGGCCATCGTCGTACAGCCGCTTGAAGATCGTCTGCACGGCCCGGGACAGGCCTGCATCCATCGTGAAGCGCTCGCGGCTCCAGTCGACACTGTCACCCAGCCTGCGCATCTGGCCGAGGATCTTGCCGCCGGACTCCGCTTTCCATCGCCAGACCCGCTCGACGAACGCTTCCCGGCCCAAGTCGTGCCGGGACAGCCCGTCCCGGGCAAGCTCTCGCTCCACCACGTTCTGGGTGGCGATGCCGGCGTGGTCCATCCCGGGCAGCCACAGCGTGTTGTATCCCTGCATCCGCCGCCGCCGCACCAGCGCGTCGATCAGGGTGTGATCGAGCGCGTGCCCGACGTGCAGCGACCCGGTGACGTTGGGCGGTGGGATCACGATCGTATACGCGGGAGCTGCCGAGGCGGGATCGGGCGTGAAGTAACCAGCCTGGACCCAGCCCTCGTAGCGACGTGACTCCACCTCGGCGGGCACGTATTGCGGCGGCAGCTCAACGCGATCGGATCCGGTCACGTCTGGTGAGTCTACGGCCTCGTCGCTGGCCGACCGGCTGGCAGCACGACTCGTCGCGGAGAGATGACGAACCGGCCGACGGCCGGACTCGGGGCCATAACAATCCGCTGACCGGACCCGTACATACCCGGCGGCGGCCCCCTGAGCCGTTCCCGGCTGGTGACAAAACGATAATAAT
>JASHSO010000060.1 GCA_030038715.1 Streptosporangiaceae bacterium | reverse complement strand
GTTGCCTACCTGGTTGACAACCAGCAGGTCGCAGCCCTTCCGTGCCAGCTTCGCCCGGCCGTTGGCGAGCACGTCGCCGGTCTCGGCGGCGAAGGCGACGATGAGCTGCTCGGGCCGCCGCCGGGCTGCTACCAGGTCGCGGACGATGTCCGGATTCTCGGCAAGCTGAATCGGCTCCGGCGTGGCGCCGGTCTTCTTGATCTTGCTGTGGCTCCGGACCGCGGGCCGGAAATCGGCGACGGCAGCAGCCATCACGATCGCGTCCGCTCCCGCGGCGGCAGCGAGCATCTGCTCGCGGAGCTGGACTGTCGACTTCACCCGGATGAGCTTGACACCAGCGGGGTCGGGCAGCTCAGTGTTGGCGGCGATCAATGTCACCTCGGCGCCGCGGCCCGCGGCCGTCCTGGCCAGCGCATACCCCTGCCGCCCAGTCGACCAGTTCCCCAGGTACCTGACCGGGTCGAGTTCCTCCCTGGTCCCACCGGCCGAGACCAGCAGCCGCCGGCCGCCCAGGTCGGGCGTGAGCCCGCGGACGCCCCTGGCCAGCACCCGCTGCGCTACAGCGAACAGTTCGGCGGGCTCGGGCAGTCGCCCGGGCCCGGAGTCCTGGCCGGTCAGCCGGCCCGAGTCAGGCTCCAGCACGATGCAGCCGCGGCCGCGCAGGGTCGCCACGTTGGCCCTGGTCGCCGGGTGCTCCCACATCTCGGTATGCATGGCGGGCGCGAAAACCACCGGGCAGCGCGCCGTCAGCAGCACGGCAGTGAGCAGATCGTCCGCCATTCCGGCCGCGGCTCGCGCCATCAGGTCGGCCGTTGCTGGCGCGACGAAGACTAGGTCGGCCTCCTGACCGAGCCGGACATGCGGCACCTCGTGCACCGCGTCCCACGGCGCAGCCGAGACCGGCTGACCGGACAGCGCGGCCCAGGTCGCGGCGCCGACGAAGTTCAGCGCACCGGGCGTCGGGACCACCCGGACGCGGTGGCCGGACTCGGTCAGCAGCCTGAGCAGCTCACACGCTTTGTAGGCGGCGATCCCGGCTGCCACGCCGAGAACCACGCGCATGGATGACTCCGGATCTGAATGAACGCTTGCGGACCGGTCAGGCTTCCGGGGTCTCCGCGCTCAGCAGTCGCTCACTGACTTCCCGCAGCGCGATTGACAGCGGCTTCTCCTGCACCCGTGTCTCGACCAGCGGCCCTACGTACTCCAGCAGGCCCTCGCCGAGCTGGGCATAGTAAGCGTTGATCTGCCGCGCTCGCTTCGACGCCATGATCACGAGGGCGTACTTGCTCTCGACGACCTCGAGCAGGTCGTCGATGGGCGGGTTGATGATTCCTTCTAGGGGCGCAGTCCCTGCCACCATGTGCCTTCCAGATCTGCGGTACTGCGCTGGCTAGCGCAGCGGTCGCCCGGCTCGGCTTCGCCGGCGTCGGCCAGCATCAAGGCTACCAGTTGAGCGCAGACGTGCTCGACGGACGTGTTCACCAGCGTGACGTCGAACTCACGGCCCGCCGCCAGCTCGGCGCGAGCTGCATCGAGCCGCTGGCCGATGACCGCCTTGGACTCGGTGTCCCTGACCGTGAGCCGGCGCACCAGCTCCTCCCATGACGGCGGCGCGAGGAAGACCAGCAACGCGCCGGGTACGGCCCGCCTGACCTGCCTGGCGCCCTCGACGTCGATCTCCAGCAAGGCGGGCCCGCCGCGCTCGAGGCGCTGTAGCACCGGTGCCCGAGGCGTGCCATATCGGTGGCCGGCGAACTGCGCGAATTCGAGCAGTTCGCCGCGGCTAGCCATTGCGTCGAATTGCTCCTCGGTGAGAAAGAAATATTCCCGGCCGTCAATTTCTCCGGGCCGCGGCGGCCGCGTTGTCACCGAAACCGACTGCCAGACCCACGGGCAGTCGCGCCGCAGGCGCGCCACCACCGTGCTCTTGCCCACGCCCGATGGCCCGGAGAGCACCGTCAGCCGGGCAGGGGCGCCACGGTACGCGCCGCGCGGATATCGCGACCGGGCAGCAAGCCCGCCGCCCGCGGCCCCCTGCATGGCTGCGTCTGCCTCGGTCAGATATCGCCGCCAAACTCGGCCTCGAGCGCGCTGCGCTGGTTCGCGCCTAGGCCGCGGACACGGCGCGACTCAGCGATGCCGAGCCGCTCCATGATCTGCTTCGCCCTGACCTTGCCAACGCCCGGCATTGACTCCAGCAAAGCCGAGACCTTCATCTTGCCGACGACGTCGTCGGTCTGCCCCTCCTTGAGGACCTGGGGCAGCGACGTCGCGCCGTGCTTGAGCCTGTTCTTGACTTCCGCGCGATCCTTGCGAGCCTGGGCTGCCTTCTCAAGCGCCGCCGCTCGCTGCTCGGGAGTAAGTGGAGGAAGAGCCACGCGAGGTCACCTCGGGTTTCGTATCGAAAAAGTCGCTCCGCGAGGGGAAACTAGCGAGTTCAGCCCGCGTCGGCAACGCGAACTCGCGTTTGTGGGAGCACAAATTAGCCAATATGACACAACGTGTGTAACCGTGCACCTAGCGTAGTTGCATTTCCCCAGCTAGCGCAACGGCGGGGCACTCAGCCAGGTGCGCGGCCGCGCCGGTCACGGGCGGAGCAGCTCGGCGCGCCGCAACGACGCGGCGATGCCGGCGGCCGCCGCGCCCGGGTCGGCGGCAGCAGTGATCGGCCGCCCGATCACGAGCAGGTCGGCGCCGGCCCGCAGCGCCTCCTCCGGGGTCGCAACGCGAGCCTGATCGTGCGCCTCGGTCCCGGTAGGCCGCACTCCAGGAGTGATCAGCAAGATGTCCTCGCCGACCTCCGCGCGCACCGCCGCCACCTCCTGCGGTGAGCAGACGAGGCCGCGCGCTCCGGCGCCCACGGCAAGCGCGGCCAGCCGCCGCGCTGCGTCACTTGCGGGTCCGGTCATCCCGATCCGGTCAAGGTCGCTGTCGCCCAGCGAGGTCAGCACCGTCACGCCGACGACCTTGGTGTCTGGCGCTGCGTCCGCAGCCGCCCGGATCGCGGCCGCCCCCGCAGCGGCGTGCACGGTGAGCAGGGCGGGACGTAGCCGCGCCACAGCGCGCACGGCACCGGACACCGTCGCCGGTATGTCGTGCAGTTTCAGGTCCAGGAAGACTTGCACACCGCTGGCGCCGCGGATCGAGGCCACCGCGGCCGGGCCGTACCGCAGGTACAGCTCAAGCCCGACTTTCACCGTCGACACAAAAGGAGTGACCAGTCCGGCCCAGCGTGCGGCGGTCTCCAGGTCCGGCGCATCCAGCGCGACTGCAATGGGTGCCTGGCCGGTCACTGCGTCCTCCTCGCTCTCACACCCGGGCGGAGCCCATGCCCGCCCAAAGGCGCCACCGCGCCGCCCGAGGCGCGCACCTGATGCGCCAGTCCGACTACATCCGCCAGCCGCTCGATGCCGCGCTCGGTCAGCTCCTCCTCCAGCTCCCGCAGGATTCGCGCGCATGCTGCCGGGTCGTGGAAGATGATCGTGCCCACGCTCACCGTCGACGCGCCAGCCAGGATCAGCTCGAGTGCGTCCCGGCCGCTCGCAACCCCGCCCATGCCGATGATCGGCACCCCGGGCAGCGCCTCCCGCACCTGCCAGATGCAGCGCACGGCAATCGGCCTGATGGCCGGCCCGGACAGGCCACCAGTGAACCCTGCCAGCCGCGGCCGCATCGTGTCAGTGTCGATCACCATGCCGAGCAGCGTGTTGATCATGGACAGCCCGTCAGCGCCGGCGGCCACGCACGCCTTGGCGATCTCCACGATGTCGGTGACATCGGGCGACAGCTTGGCAAAGACCGGGATGTCGTAGCGCGCCCGCCCCCGCACTGCCTCGATGACGGCCGCCGCGGGACCAGCGTCGCAGGCGAAGACCTGGCCCCGGTCCTCGACATTCGGGCAGGAGATGTTCACCTCTATCGCGGTCACGCCCGCGGCGTCCGACAGCCGGCCCGCGAGTTCGGTGTACTCGGCGACAGTGCTGCCGGCGATCGACACCACGGCTCTGGCGCCGCGCGACAGCAGCCAGGGCAGGTCGCGCCGCAGGAACGCGTCGATGCCCGGGCCCTGCAGGCCGATGGAGTTCAGCATCCCGCTCGGCGTCTCGGCCATTCGCGGAGTGGGCCGACCGGCTCGCGGAGCCAGCATGACCGACTTCGTGACGACCGCGCCGATCTTGGACACGTCGAGGAACTGGGCCAGCTCCCGGCCAGCGCCAGCGCAGCCGGATGCGGTCAGGATCGGGTTCGGCAGCTCGACGTGGCCAAGCCGGGCCCGCAGGTCAACCGCCATGACCCGGCCTCGAACGCTGCTCGCCCGCCGCGCTGGCCCGGCGGCCGGAGTGCCCCTGGGGAGCATGATCACGGCGCTTCCGGCCATCCGGTGCGGCCGACTGCGACGTGTCTTCGCCGACCCCGCCGGCCGGCCCCGGCTGACCGTTCGCCCGCACCTGCCGGGATCGCGGCTCCCAGCCCGGCGCGCCGAAGGCCTCGAACGGGATCGTGCCAACCTCGTCGAATCGCACCTGCTCGCCTCGGTACACCGGGCCGTCCACGCACGACCGAGACATCCTGGTAATCCCGTCGCTGCCGACCACCGGCAGCACGCAGGTCATGCACACGCCGATGCCGCAGGCCATCTCCTCCTCGACGCAGACTTGCACGGGAATGTCATACCGGCGCGCCAGTACGGTGACCTCGCGCAGCATTGGCATCGGGCCGCAGGCGTAGATGACGTCCGTGCGCGCCTCGTGGATTACCTGGTCAAGCATGTCGGTGACGATTCCGCGCGTACCAAGCGAGCCGTCCTGCGTCGTGATCGTTGCCGACCGCCCGGTCCTGCGCGCGGTCAGCGCGCCGAAGACCCGGTCGCCGCTCGCCGCGCCGAGCAGGAAGTCGACGTCGCACCGCCGCTCGCGGAGCCGGTCGGCCAGCGCGAACAGCGGCGCGCTGCCATAGCCGCCGCCGACCAGCAAGCAGCTCGCGGGATCGCGAGGCAGCGGGAACGGCCGGCCGAGCGGGCCCGTGACATCCAGCACGTCCCTGGCTCGCCGCTCGGCCAGCCACTGCGTTCCGCGGCCCTGCACGGCGAACACGAACTCCACCGTGCCGCCGTGGTCAGCCCTGACGTCGTGGATGGAGAACGCACGGCTCAGCAGCATCGAGGTGTCGGGGCCGCCGACCGGCACCGTGATGAACTGGCCCGGCCTGAAGCGCGCGGCCACCGCTGGTGCGACCAGCGTCATGGCGTAATAGGCGTCAACCTGCCGGACCGTGAGCACGGTGCCGCGCACCTGCACCGGACCCGCCTGCGTCTGCGTCTGGCTGTGCGTCATGATCCCGCTCCGCCCTGGACTGGCGCCCCTTCGGCTTGCGCCGGCGTCGCTCCGCCCGCGGCCGGCGTCGCTCGGTCGCGTGCTGGCATCGCTGCGCGCAGCCGAGCCGCGTGCTCCTGCAGCGAGCGGACCCCTACCTCGTCGGAGTTGATCGCTTCGATGCCCTGCACCGCCGCGGCCAGACCCTGCACAGTGGTGATGCACGGGATCCCGCGCCTTACCGCCGCCGTCCGGATCTCGTAGCCGTCCCGGCGGAACCCGGACTGCCCAGGCCCGCCGAACGGGGTGTTCACGATCAGGTCTACTTGACCATCCAGGATCCGCTCGACGATCGTCGGCTCACCGTCAGGACCGCGACCCTCGCTGTGCTTGCGCACGGTCGTGGCGCGTACCGCATTGCGGCGCAGTACTTCCGCTGTCCCGTTCGTAGCCCAGATCTCGAAGCCGAGCTCGGCCAGCCTCTTGACCGGGAAGATCATGGACCGCTTGTCCTTGCCAGCCACGCTCACGAACGCGCGGCCTTTCACGGGCAGCGAGCCGTAGGCGGCGGCCTGAGACTTGGCGTAGGCAGTGCCGAACACCTCGTCGATGCCCATCACCTCACCGGTGGAGCGCATCTCCGGCCCGAGCACGGTGTCGACTCCCTCGCCGTGCACGTCGGCGAACCGGCTGAACGGCAGCACCGCCTCCTTGACCGCGATCGGCGCGTCCAGCGGCAGCGTGCCGCCGTCCCCGCAGGCCGGCAGCATCCCCTCGGCGCGCAGCGAGGCGATGGAGGCGCCGAGCATGACCCTGGCCGCGGCCTTGGCCAGCGGCACGGCAGTGGCCTTCGACACGAACGGCACGGTACGCGACGCGCGCGGATTGGCCTCCAGTACGTACAGCACCCCGGCCGCCAG
>JASHSO010000607.1 GCA_030038715.1 Streptosporangiaceae bacterium | reverse complement strand
AGCAGAAGTTTGATACCGCAGGGGTCGGTGCTGCGCTGCTGAACTAGCCTTTCGCGGTGTGGGCGAGCATGACTGCGACGTGTTGCTCGATGTCTCAGTCGTGTCCGAGCTGGTAGCGGCACAGTTCCCGGACCTTGCGGGTTGCGCGATCGGGCGCCTCGGTGCTGGTTGGGATCACGAGCTGTTCACCGCGGGCGAGTGGATCGTGCGCTTCCCGAAGCGCGCCGCCCGCGTGCCGTGGTTGCTGCGGGAGATACAGATAACGACGGTCGTGGCGGAGACGGTCGGGACACGGGTTCCCCGCTTCGAGCGAGTCGGATCTCCGTCGAGCCGGTATCCGTATCCGTTCGTTGCCTACCGGCGGCTCGAAGGAGTAGCGGCCGATCAGGCCTTCCGGCCGCGACCGGGAGCGACGACCGACGGCGGGGACCTCGCTGAGCTAGCCGAGGACATCGGCCGGGTGCTCGGCCAACTGCACCGCATAGACCCGGGCCGCATCCCGCCAACACCGGCCCGGTGGGAAGCGGAGTCGTGGGGCCGCATGCGCGCCGACCTCGTCAGTGTCGCGGCGATCGTCCGACCGCTGCTGCCTCCCGGTCTGCTCGGCGTGGCCGAGCCCTACCTCGCCGGGCGTGTCACGGAGCCCGCCAGGGACGGCCCGCACCGGTTCATCCACAACGACATATGCCCCGACCACCTCCTGGTAGACGAGCGCACTGGTCGTCTTGCCGGGCTGATCGACTTCACCGACGCGATGGTTGGTGAGGTGGTCCTGGACTTCGTCGGCCTCATCGGAATCGGCGGCTACCCGTTCATCGAGGATGCGGCCGCCCGTTATGGGCTACCGCTCGGATCCGGCTTCACCGCAAAGCTGGTATGGCTGTGCCGGACCCTGGCGCTGACCTGGCTGGCCGATGCGGCGATCGACAATCCGGCGGGCCTTGGCAAGCACCTGGCGTGGGTAGCCCGGGCCTTCGATTGCTGAGCCCGCTAACGGGCCCGAGCCGCAGGCTTACGTGGAGGGAGCGGCCAGGATCCGGGCGCTCCGGCGTAGCGGGACCCGCGCGAGGAACAGGGTCAGGGCCAGCCCGGCTAGCATCGGCGCCCACCAGGCCCATTCGCCCCGCAGGTTGGCCTGCGAGCCGAACGTGATGGCGACGACGACTGTCGAGGTCGCGATCAGGTGTAGCCAGCTGCGCGAGGCAACGATGAGTGCTGCCGCAAGCGGTGGCCACAAGTAGTACGACACCATCACCGGTTCGAAGACCGAGCGGAGTGCCAGCGTGACTCCGGCCCACCACACCACGTTCGCCAGGATCTCAGCACTCCACTGGGGTTGCTGCCGCGCCGCATGGAAGCGGTTGCGGAGGGCCAGCGCGCATCCACAGGCCACGACTATGGACAGCGCCCGTGCCGGACCGGTCGACACAGCTCCCCCGGCCAGGTGCGGAGCGAGGAACAGCCACGGCGTGGGGTGGTCTACCGCGGGCCAGTTGGGCTGCCTCGTCACGGCGGTGAAAGTGGCCGTCCAGTCGGCAGTCGCGGCGGCGCCGAGCAACACCACACTCGGCGCGGCCGCCTTGGCCAGGAACCCGGCAAGCCGCTTCGGTTCGATGACCACGAGCAGGACCGGCAGCGCGAGCAGGACGACCGGCTGCACGGCGACGGCCGCGCCTATGAGCCAGGCGGCCCTGGTGACTCGCGACTGCGCCAGCGCCAGGACCCCGTAGAGCAGCAGGCCGACCGCCACGGCATCCTCGGGATGGCCCCACCTTGCCGAGACGCTCCACAACGCGACTGCTCCCGCGGCCGCGAGCAAGGCGCGCTTAGGGCGGGTCGCACCGAGGCGCTCGGCGAGTGCGTCGGCGGCGAAGAGCGCGACGCTGGAGATCGCGATCTCGTACAGCGCTGCCAGGGGCCATGCGCCGGGATAGGGGTAGGACGGACCCTGCGCTCGCAGCGAGATGCCAGCCGCGTCGATGACGGCCACGACCGGCACGAGTATGACTGCGCCACCGGGAAGCGTCACCAGGTCAGTTGGCCTGGTGTAGAGGCCGGCCAAGTCCAGGTGCCAGACCCGGCTGGCCGCGACGAGCGTCGACCATAGGTCGTTGGGTACCACCCAGGCCGTCTTGCCGAACAGCCACGGATCCCACCAGGTGGAAGCGATCATGCTGATGGCGATGAGGCACGCCGCCGCCAGCACCGGAAACAACCGCCTGACCAGCCGCGGGGATGCTGCGGGCGGCCGGTCGTCGCCGCTTGCGACGTCCTTCGTGACGGGCGCTGCCAGCTCGCTCATCTGCCCGTCCCCATGCTCTAGCCTGTCGCGTGCCTTGACCCCGGACTCGCCAGCCCGAGCTAGCCCGGACTCGCCTGCCCGAGCTAGGCAGTCACCAGGCGCAGACAGGACACGTTCGGCGCCCAGCGAACCGAGAATAACGCGCTGGCCGGTCCGGGCGGCCGCTAGCATTTGCTAGCGTGCAGCCGACTCGCCGCGATGCGGCGGGTCGACGCTGAGGGGGCGAACGGAGGACAGAATGCTGCCAGTCGGGTCGTTCGTCGCCCTCGGCGACAGCTTTACCGAGGGCTACGGCGATCCGTACCCGGACGGCAGCTGTCAGGGCTGGGCCGACAGGTTCGCCCGGCAGCTAGCGGAGGCATCATCCGGGCTCGGCTATGCGAACCTGGCCATCCGCGGCAAGCTGCTCCGCCAGGTCATCGAGGATCAGTTGGCTGCAGCACTTGAGCTAGGGCCTGACCTGGTCAGCCTGGCGGCGGGTGGCAATGACCTGATCAGGCCGCGAGCCGATCCGGACGCGTTGGCGATGCTCTTCGACCACGCGGTCGCGGCCCTGCGCGGCGCCGGCTGCCAGGTCATGGTGTTCACGGGCTTTGATCCCGGCACGTTCCCAGTGCTGCGGCTGGTCCGCGGCAAGGTCGCCGCGTACAACGCCCAGGTACGCGCGACAGCGAAGCGGCGTGGCTGCATGCTGGTCGACCTGTGGTCAATGCGCGTGCTAGCCGACCCGCGAGAGTGGTCCGCCGACCGGCTGCACCTGGCGCCGGACGGCCACCGGCGGGTGGCACTGAAGGCCTGCGAAGTGGTCGGCATGCGCGTCAGCGAGGACTGGCGCGCACCGCTGGAGCCGCTCGCCGACACCGGTCGCCGAGGGTGGCTCACGGCCCGGCGCGAGGATGCGACCTGGGCCAGACTGTACGCAGCCCCGTGGGTTCAGCGGCGGCTGCGCGGCAGGTCCAGCGGCGACGGGATGGCGCCGAAGCGCCCGGAGCTGATGCCGCTGTGAACGGACGCAAAACAACTGGGGCCGCGGACTAACCTGCGGACCGCCCATCGACACTATGAGGCGTGGCAGCGCACGCGGATCACAGGCCCGACGCCGAACTGGTGCGCGAGGCTCTCGGCGGCGCCAGGGAGCCCATGGCGGAGCTGATGCGGCGGCACTGGGATTCGGCGGTCTTCCTGGCAGCGCGAATACTCCGCTCGCCGGAGCTGGCGCGGGACGCGGCGCAGGAGGCGGCGATCGCCGCGCTGACCGACCTCGGGCGGCTGCGCTCGCCGGACCGGTTCGGCGCCTGGTTCTGCGGCATCGCACTCAACGTGTCCAGGCGCTGGCGCCGCCAGCTCCGGGCCGAGGTCCCGGTAGCCGACTCCGATCACCCGTCGGCACTGCCCGGCCCCGCGGAGGCGGCTGAGATAGCCGACCTCGCCGCCAGCGTCCGCGCCGCCATCGCCGCATTGCCCGAAGGGCAGCGGCAGGCTGTCTGGCTCTTCTACCTGCAAGGACTGGGTCACCGCGAGGTTGCGGCCGAGCTTGACATCTCGATCGGGGCCGTGAAGGCGCGGCTGCACCAGGCCAGGGCCGGGCTGGCCCCAAGGCTGGCGCAGGTTATCGATATCCGGGAGGTAAGGGCCATGGCAGCGACGGCGGAAGAGCAGTGGGCAGAGGTTAGCGTGCAGGAGATCCGCAGGAGCGAGGGGCAGGAAGCGGGACTCCGCAAGCACGTGATGATTTTGAAGGAACGGGGTGTGCCTGGCCGGGTCCTGCCCATCTGGATCGGGCCGGCCGAGGCTGCTGCGATGGCCCTGGCCCTGGAGTCGGCCGAGACGCCGCGGCCGTTCGCGGCCAGACTAGCGGCGAGCCTCGTCGAGGCGGCTGGGTCGGGCATCGAGGAGGTCAGGATCACCAGGCTGCTGGACAAGGTGTACTACGCCAGCGTGCTCGTGCGCGGTCCGGCCGGCACCGCCGAGGTCGATGCGCGGCCAAGTGACGCGGTGAACCTGGCGCTCGCTGCGGAAGCGCCGATCCGGGTCGACATCGGCCTGCTCGGCGTGACGCCGGCCGCGCTCGGGACCGACGAAGCGGCGGCCTATCCGGTGGCGACCGCTAGCATCGCAGCGGAGACGAGGGAGCGGCTCCGCCGCGAAGTCAGCGACCCCTGACAAGGCCGGTCAGCCACGGGCCGTCCTGGTGGTTCGGGTCGTCCGGGCGGTAGTCCCGCCGGTAACTCACCGCGTGCAGAGCTAACGAGGTTGGCTCCGCTTGCGTCATACTGGAAGTTGCCAGGCGTCCCGCCCGGAGGTGCTGATGGACGACCTGAATGACCCGAGAATCTCGGCCTATAGGCCGCAGCGGCGGTTGCTCATACCGGCGCCGCCCGGCCCGCGGCGGAAGCCAAGCAAGGCCGCGCGCGAACTGGAAGCGCGCCGGGAAGCACGGGCCGAAGCGCGAACTTCCCGGCTGCACCTGGTCGGCCTGACCAGTGCCTGGACGCTCGTCATGGCCGTGGTGCTGGCCGTGATAGTCATCATGTTCGTCCTGGTACTGCTGAGTCGGCATTAGCGTTATTCGGCGTGCAGGACGGACGCCGTCCTCGTGGCAGCCGCCCAGCTCGCTGGAAGTAGGGACCCGGCGACCGCGATGGCCAGGCCGGCCAGCGCCAGGACGGCGATTTCGACCGGGTGGTAGACGTTCAGCAGGTTGGAGGGCAGGCCGACGTCTGCCGCGTTGGCCATGGCGGGCAACACGACCCCGTGCAGGAAGATGCCCGCCGGGACGGCGATCAGGCCCGCGATCAGGCCAATGCCCGCGACCCAGCACACGACCATGGCGATGGTCTGGCGCGGCGTCATGCCGACCGCCTTGAACACCCCGAGATCATGCACGCGCTCCCTGGTGTGCAGCACCACGGTGTTCAGCACGCCGAGTCCGGCGACGATGGTGAGCAGCAGCGTGAGCGTGCCGATCAGGCCGATCATCAAGTCGACGACAGTCGAGTTCCGCTGGTTCGAGACGACCGGGTATTGCTGGCCAAGTCGGCTCTGCAGTCCCTGGATGTAGGCCGCTTCGCTGGTGCCCGGCCGCAACCCTAGGTCGAACTTATTGGCCGCGAGGCCGGGCTGAACCGCGGCCAGCGTCTGCCAGTCGGTGATCAGCTGCGGTCCGCCCTGGAAGACCTCGCCCACGATCCGCGCAGTTACCTGCCGGCTGCCGCTCAGGATAGTGATCGTGCCGCCGACGGAATCGCCGGTCAGGGTCAGGAAGCCGGCCGACACGTCAACCTGGCCGGGACCGGTGTACCAGTGACCGGTGACCATGTCGTACCCGGTCCAGCTCGCGTCCCCGCGGAACGCGGTCACCGGGACCTGCTGGGACAACCCGGCAACACTGACCTGCTGGTCGGCCTCGGCGACATAGTGCAGCGTGCCAGGCTGTGCGCGGAGGGCAGCCTCGATGGCCCGCTGTGCCGCCGCCGGGGATATCGCTGGCGGCTGCGGGCCCCCGGGACCCTTGATGTGCACAAGGCCGCCGCCCGCGCCTGACCCTGCGGGGTCGAAGACCTGCACGGGCTGGGCCTTCGCGTGTGACAGCGCTGTGACGACCATGTTCAGCGAGGTGCTAAGCCCGACGGCGAGAGTCACCGTGGCCGCGCCGAGCAGTACCGCGACCAGCGTCACAGCCGTACGCGCAGGACGGGCAAACGGCGCCGCCAGCCCGATGGTCACGGGCCTCGGCAACGCGAGCCTGCCGAGCAGGCGGTGCGCAATATGGCCACGGCCGGTGCGCGGCGCACGCCCGGTGGCGATCGCCTGCACAGCGCTGAGCCTGCCCGCCCGCAGTGCAGGCAGGACCGCAGCTGCGCCGACCAGGCAGAGCATGACCCCCGGCACAGTCACGTCTACCCAGACCGGCACAGCCAGCGCCCCGACCCCGTAGGCACTGGCTGTCTGGGCCAGCACCGGGGCGGCGACGAGATTCCCGGCAAGCACTCCGCCGAGGCAGCCCACCACGGCGGGAATGGCAGCCTGTCCGGTATAGGCCGCGAGAACCTGGCCCGGGGTGAAGCCGATGCTCTTGAGTATCCCGATTCGCCGGTACCCGGCCACCACGGCGCTGCTGACTACGTTGGCAACGATCAGCACCGACATCACCATGCCGATGACTCCGAATGCGAACAGGAACGGCACGAACGGCGCGATGTTCCCCGACTCCTGGGCCTTGGCCGCAAGGTAAGACTGCGAGCCGCTCACCGCGCCGACCGGCAGCGCCCGCGCGACTGCGGCCATGTCCGCGGTCAGCTCGGCCGAGCTGCCCGCAGCCTTGAACCGGTAGAGCATCTGCGCGCTGGCCGGAGCGCCACGCGGGCTCAGCCCGAAGATCTCGCTCGGCGCGACCCAGCCGGCCGCTGACCCGGTGATCGAACTGGCGATCCCGACGACCGTCAGCGTCGGCTTGCCCGGGGCGGAGGTGATCACGAGCCTGGCACCCAGCGGTAGCCCGACCTCGGGTCCGGATCCGCTGCCGTCCAGCACGACCTGCCCCGGCTTGGTGGCCCAGTGGCCGGACTGCAAGGTGAGGTCGTCCACCTGTCCGCCTAGTGTGGCGCGCCCTACCAGTGTCATTGGCGGGAGGCTGCCGCCGATCAAGCACGGATTTCCCGGCCCGGGAGTGCACCCTGGCGTAGCGCTGATGTCGGCAGCGACGGTCACCTCGGCAAACGGCCCTGACGCAGCCGTCACTACCGGCAGCTTGCTGGTGGCGGCGAGTTGCGCGGCAGTGGCCTTGGCGGAATCGATGCTCGCGACCTCGTCCGCACCGTGCTGGGCGGCGAAGGCGTGGTCGAACGGCGCGTTGGAGTCCACGACGATGGCCAGGGCCAGCACGGACGCGCCGGTGGAGATCAGCAGAACCAGGCCGATCACGATGGTCTGGACCCGGCGGCGGGTCAGCCCGCCCCGCACCGCACGGCTCACCGGGCCGCGGATCACGGCAGCACCTGCCCAGCCAGGTCGGTCGACGAGCCGATGACAACGTCGCTCCTGACCTGTCCGTCTACGATGTGCACCGTGCGCCGGGCGTACCGCGCCGCGAGGTCGGGGTTGTGCGTGACCAGGACCATGGTCTGGCCCGAGGAGTTCAGGTCACGCAGCAGCTCGCCGATCTCCTCGCCGGTCGCGGTGTCCAGCGCTCCGGTGGGCTCGTCGGCCAGCAACAGCACGGGCCTGTTCACCAGCGCGCGCGCGATCGCGACACGCTGCCGCTCCCCGCCGGACAGCCGCGCGGGGAAAGCGTCGGCATGTCTGTCGATCCGCAGCGCCGCCAGCAGCTCGGCAGTCCTGGCCCGAGCCTGGGCGGCCCGCAACCCTGAGAGCTGAGCCGGCAGCAGGACATTATCGGCGACGGTCAGGTCGTCCAGCAGGTTGAAGAACTGGAAGATCATGCCGATTCGCTGGCGCCGGAACCTGGCCACTCCGGTTTCGCTCAGCGTGTCGATCCGCTGCCCGGCCACGGTCACTGTGCCGGACGTCGGCCGGTCCAGTCCGGCAATGAGGTTGAGGAGCGTGGACTTGCCGCTGCCGGACGGGCCCATCACAGCCACGGCCTCCCCGGGTGCAACGGTCAGGCTGACGCGATCCACGGCGGGGTGGCCGCCGGCGTCGTAGCGCTTGGTAACGTCACTGAGCTGTATGAGAGCGTCCATGGAGCGGACCCTAAGCCGAGCGATGGACCGTCCGCGTCAGCCGTGCGATGCAGAAGGCGCAGGGTGCTCCGGGGGATGGTGAGCGCGGGTCATCCTTTTGGTGTACGTGGCTACTCAGCGCAGCCGACGGAAGACTGTCGCCGGTGGGTGACAATGGGTGCATGACTGAGGTCACGGCGGCCGAGCCCGGCAGGCTTCGCCAGCTAGTGGCGTTCGCCCGGTCGGCCGAGCCCCGAATGCCGCTGCCCAGGCGCTCGGTCGTCATCGACGTCCTTATCGCCGCACTGGTCATGGCGGTCGGGCTGCTCGCCGCCAAGCAGGGCGGCCCTGCGGCCGTCGAGGCGGCGGTCATCGCGTCCGCGCCGCTGGCAGTGCGTCGGCGGTACCCGCTGAGTGTGTTCCTCGTGGTCCTGGTCGCCGCTGTCGCCGAACGGAACAGCGCGACTGACGTGATCTTCTTCGCGATAGTCTTCGCCGGCTATTCCGCGGCGGTGCACAGCCGGTTCCGCGGTGCGGCGCTGCTCGCACTGGCCCCGGCGGGCGTGATCGTCGCCGTGACCTTCTGGCGGGTGCCGTCGTCGGCTGTCAGCGGAGTCAAGGTCCTTCCAGACGGCATCGTCACCCCGGTCGCTCCGGGGCTGCCCGGGCTTGAGACGGCTGCGGCCGGACCAACCCGGGTGGGCGGGCTTCTCGTGCTGGTGTCGTTGGTCTCGATCGCGGTCTTCGGCGCCGTGGTGTACGCCGGTGACCGTATCCGTCGCGCGCAGGCCGAGCACGAGGCTGCGACCCGCCGTGCGGTCCGGCTGGAGCGGGCGCGCATCGCAAGCGAGCTGCACGACGTGGTAACTCACAACGTCAGCGTGATGATCGTGCAGGCTGGCGCGGCCAGGCAGGTACTCGCGGAGTCGCCGGGTGATGCGAGGCAGGCACTGCTGGCTGTGGAGGCCAGCGGCCGGACGGCCATGGCGGAGCTGCGCCACCTCCTCGGCCTGCTCAGCCCGCGCGCGGCGGCGCATGCTGAGGGTGCCGAGCCCGGTGCCGAGGAACTCCACCCGCAGCCGGGCCTGCGGCAGCTCAGGCCGCTGATCGAGCGGGTCACCGCGGCGGGGCTTCCGGTCGAGCTGCAGGTCAGCGGTGGACTTCACGATCTGCCGCCCGGGCTGGACTTGGCGGCCTTCCGCATCGTCCAGGAGGCGCTCACGAACGTGCTCAAGCACGGCGGCAAGGCGAAGACATCGGTACGCCTCGAACTCACAGACATCGACCTCGTGGTCGATGTCGCCGATGACGGCCCGCCCTTCCCGGCAGCCATGCCGGCGGTCCCGGTCGGCGACCGGCGCGGGTTGCTCGGCTTGCGCGAGCGCATCGCCATCTACGGAGGCTCGCTGGAAGCCGGGCCGCGGCCCGGCGGCGGGTGGCGGGTGCGCGCTCGGCTGCCGGTTGAACCACCAGACGCGACCGGCCCGCTGACCGCGCTCGGAAGCCAGCCCGGCTGGGTTGTCCAGGCGAGCGCGGCCGGGCGATCATGATGCAGCCGGCGGAGTCGCAGCAACCCGCCGGAACGCAGCCCGCCGCAGCGCAGCCCGCTCCGGCGCAGCCCGCTCCAGCACAGCCCACCGAGCCGCGTGTCGTGATCGCGGACGATCAGGCGCTGGTCCGCGGCGGGTTCCGGCTGATACTCAGCGCGGCTGGCGTGCCCGTCGTGGCTGAGGCGGCAGACGGTACCGAGGCTGTCGCCGCTGTGCTCAAGTTCCGGCCGGACGTGGTCCTCATGGACATCCGGATGCCGGAGATGGACGGCCTGGAAGCCACTCGCCGGATCCTGGCCGCCCCGGCTGCCAGCGGCTGCCGGATCATCATCCTGACCACCTTCGATCTCGACCAGTACGTTTATGCGGCACTGACCGCTGGAGCCAGTGGCTTCCTGCTCAAGGACGTCTCGCCCGAGCAGCTCGTAGCGGCAGTGCGCATGGTTCGGGCCGGCGACGCGCTGCTCGCGCCATCGATCACGCGGCGGCTGATCGAGCGGTTCGCACCGCCGTCTGCCAGCCGCCCGGCCGTGCAAGGCGTCCACCTCTCCGAGTTGACACCGCGGGAACTTGAGGTGCTCCGGCTGCTGGCCACCGGCCTGAGCAACGCCGAGCTAGCCGACACGCTCGTTCTCAGCGAAGCGACGATCAAGACGCATGTGGCCCGCATCCTGGCCAAGCTCCAGCTTCGCGACCGCGTCCAGGCCGTCGTGCTGGCCTACGAGAGCGGGCTGGTCGGCCCGGGCCAGCCGTTACCCGAATCTGAGCTCCGCACCAGATAGCCTCAGGCCGCCCCGGCTTCGGCTCTTGCCAGCTCCAGGGCTTCCAGAATCGTTGCGGGCGGCTGTGCCCCGGACACGGCGTAGCGGCGGTCGATCACGAAGAACGGGACCCCGCTCACGCCGAGCAACCGCGCCGCTTCCTCGTCTGCCTGCACAGCGGGGCCGTACTCGTCGCCGGCCAGGACCCGGCCGACCTCGCCGGAGTCCAGCCCGGCGCCGACGGCCACCCGAGTCAGCGAGGCGTGATCGAAGATGGACTCCTGCTCGGTGAAGTACGCCCGGTGCAGCGCCTCCATCAGGCCTGACTGCTTGCCCCGCGCCTTGGCAAGATGCACCAGCCGGTGCGCATCCCTGGTGTTGCCGCTGCGCAAGCTTGCCATGCGGAACGTCAGCCCGTCCTGCGCTGCGCGCTGCTCCATCTGCCGCTGCGCGCTCTCCGCCTGGCCGGCGCTCATCCCGTACTTGCTGGCCAGGACCTGAACTGTGGGAGTCGTCCGGCCATGGGGAGCCGTTGGGTCCAGCTCGAACGAGCGATAGACGACCTCGATCTCGTCGCCATGCTCGAAGTGCTCCACCGCCTGCTCGAAGCGTCGCTTGCCGAGGTAGCACCAGGGGCATACCAGGTCGGACCAGATCTCTACTCGCACGCTTGTGCCAACGCTGGAGGGTTCCGCTCCCTTCCCGTTCGCAGCCGTCACCGCACGGGGTACCGGGCGGTCGCGTGGCCTGGGACGAGAATTGCGGTGTGACGGGAACCGAGCCACTCGCATCGCGGCCTTCACCCAAGACCGTCTGGAGCCAAGAGCGCAACACCCCGCTGCGCCGGTTCCTGCGCACCGAGACCGGCAGCGCGGTGTTCCTGCTCGCGGCGACGGTCATCGCCCTGATCTGGGCGAACGTCAGCTCATCGTCGTATGACTCGTTCTGGGGCACGCGGCTGTCGGTCCGGATCGGCACCGCCGAGCTGGGCGACGACCTGCACGGCTGGGTGAACGCGGGGCTGATGGCGTTCTTCTTCCTGGTGGCCGGGCTCGAGGCACGGCGCGAGTTCGACATGGGCGAGCTGCGGGAGCGGCGGCGGCTCGCGCTGCCTCTGGTCGTCGGCTTGGCCGGGATGATCGTCCCGATCGGGATCTACCTGGCCATCAACGCGGGCAGTGCCACGGCAGTCGGCTGGGGCGCCGCGATGTCCACTGACACCGCCTTCGCGCTCGGCATGCTTGCCCTGGTCGGCGCCGGGGTCCCGGACCGGGTTCGGACGTACCTGCTGACATTCGCGATCGTGGACGACGTGGCGGGGATCGTCATCATCGCCGCGGCCTACAGCGGTCACATCGACTTGGTCGCGCTCGCGGTTGGGCTCGCGATCCTGGTCGTAGTCGCCGTGGGGCGGGGTACCGGCTTCCGGAACGGCGCCGCGTATCTCGTACTCGGCGTCGGCGCCTGGATCGCGTTCTTCGAATCCGGCGTCGATCCGGTGGTTGTCGGCCTAGTCATGGGCCTTCTCGCGCTGGCACATCCGGCTGCGCGCAGCGACCTGGAGCGCGCAGCCGAGGAGTTCCGGCTGTTCCGCGAGCAGCCGACGCCCGAGCTGGCCAGCGCCGCACGGGAGCGCGTGCGGGCAGCGCTGTCACCCAATGACCGCCTGCAGCAGCTTTTCCACCCCTGGTCCAGTTACCTGATCGTGCCGCTGTTCGCCCTGTCCAACGCGGGCATCGTGATCAGCGCAAGCTTCCTCGGCCGTGCTTACAGCTCGCCAGTCACGCTGGGGATCATGATCGGCTATGTCGTCGGCAAGCCCGCCGGCACCGTAGCCGGGGCGCGGCTGATCACCTGGGTCAGCCGCGGCCGGATCCGACCGCCGATCGGCTGGGCGGCCGTCATAGGCGCCGGCACGATCGCCGGAATCGGCTTCATCGTGTCGCTGCTGATCGCATCGCTGGCCTTCCACGGCACGCGGCTAGCCGAGGCCAAGGTGGGCATCCTGTCCGCCGCGCTTGCTGCCTCCGCGCTCACCTGGGCTGTCTTCCGCCTCACCGCGCTGCTGCCCAGACGGCGGCGGCTGCGTGCCCTGCTTGGCACCGCAGGGACCATTATTGACCTGGCCGTGCCGGTCGACCCGAAGCGAGACCACACCCGGGGCCCGGCGGACGCCTCGATCACGCTCGTGGAATACGGCGACTTCGAGTGCCCGTACTGCGGTCAGGCGGAAGCAGCGATCCGAGAACTGCTCGCCGATTACGGCGACGTCCGCTACGTATGGCGTCACCTCCCATTGAGCGACGTACACCCGCACGCCCAGCTTGCCGCCGAGGGGGCGGAGGCCGCGGCCAGGCAGGGGAAGTTCTGGGAGATGCACGATGCGCTGCTGGAGCACCAGGGCCTGCTGAGCGCCAAGGACCTGATGGGGTACGCGGCCGACATCGGCCTTGTGATTGGCAAATTCGCCGATGATTTGGCCAAGCGGGTCGGCGAGGCCCGGATCGCCGAGGACGTCGACTCCGCCGACCTGAGCGGAGTGTCCGGCACTCCCACGT
>JASHSO010000606.1 GCA_030038715.1 Streptosporangiaceae bacterium | reverse complement strand
AAGTTGTGCTCCTGAACCGCGCTCGAGAGCGTGATGTCGGCCGCGTAGCCCCACAGGCATAGCAACGAGACCAGCGGAACTACGACCACTAGAGCTATCAGCGCCCTGATCGACCGCTGGCCGTCGCGCGCGTGGTTACGCATGGCTCCCCTCCCTCATGGCAGTGGCCCAAATGCCGCCCCTGGGCAGCCAACTGGCGGCCGACGCGGTGAAACGGAGGGCCGGGAAGCCCGAACGTCGACGACACGGCGCAAGTGTTGATCGGAGGACAGGGCATCGGGTGCGCCGCAGTCCACCGCGTGCTCCCGGTCTGCGTGCCGTCACGCCGAGCCTGGCCGATCGGCATCCCGGTCGGCGTCGCATCACTGTTCCTGCCGATCACTCGCCGGTACCTGTCCGTTCCCTGTCAGGCGCGCGCATGCAGCGCAGCGCCGAGCCCGGGCAGCGCGGGCCGACCGCCACGGACAGTCACCATAAACGAGCCTTTCGCGCTTTGTGCCTGCGGACTGTCATGCAGATATCCGTAGGATCGCTGGGAAGCTCGCGAGCAGGCTAACACCGCTCCAATAGCTCTATAGCGGCTTATCAAAACATGGGCCAGTAATCTGGCACTCAGCTGTCGATCCAACTGATGCCGGCAACGGAACAGCATAGCGGCCGGTCTACCGCAAAGCCGACGAATGGTCTGCGCCAAAATAACCATAACTATCACGAAAACCACTGCACCATCGCGGAGCCGTGGTCGCGACCGGGCCTGCGCTCTAACCTGTAGTCGCCCTCGCGAGCAGGTCGTCGTGCTCCAGAATCCGGGCGGCTCCTCTGATCACGCAGCGCAATGGATCGTCGACAACAACGACGGGCATGCGGGCTACTGCCTCGATCCTTGCCGACAGGCCAGGAAGCATGGCGCCACCCCCGGCGAGGCGTATCCCCCCTCGGAATACCTCCTCGGCGAGGTTCGGAGGTATGTCCGCCAGGAGTTCTTGCACCGTCAGCGCGATGGCCTTGACGGTCGGCTCGACGGCCGCTGCCACCAGCTTTGCCGGGACGTGGTCGACGCGTGGCGTGCGCAAGGCGATGTCGACCCCAACCGTCTCCGCTTCGGTGACGTCACCGTCGCCGAGGCCGAGCATCATCTTCAGGGTTCGCACGGCGTTCCGGCCCAACAGCAGGCCAAGCTGTGTCCTGACCGCATTCATGATCGCTTCGTCCATGACGTTTCCGCCGAGTCGCAACGATCGGGCCCGGACGACGTGACCGCCGGCGAGCACGGCCACCTCGGTAGTGCCGCCTCCGACGTCGACAACGAACGCGCCCGAGCCGGCTGCGAGGTCGAAGCCGGCTCCGGCAGCGGCCGCCACTGGCTCGTCGACAAGCCGGATACTGCAGCGAGGCTTGAGCGCTTCGGCAGCGGCCGCCACTGACCGCCGCTCGACCCAGGTTGCCTCGCTCGGCAGGCAGATGACGGCGGTAGTCCGGCGCAGGCCGCGGCGCAGCCGCGCCATGCGCAGGAACGCCTGCAGCATGGCGACAGTAGCATCGAGATCCGCGATCACCCCGTCGCGGAGCGGGTGGACGACCTCGATATTTTGCGGTTCCTTGTCCGTCAGCGCGTCCGCACTCCGGCCGATGGCCGAGATCTGGCCGTTAGAGCGGTTGATCGCGATCGCGGACGGCTCCTCGATGACCAGTCCGCGGCCGGAGACGTAGACGAGCGTATTGACCGTACCGAGGTCGATCGCCACGCCAGCTCTTAGCCGCATCCCACCCATCCGTCGCCCGTTATGCTGCTTCGCCTCCCAGTATGGTGCCATCCGCCACGGCCGCGCGTGCTAGAAGGCTGTGCGCGACACAGGAGGTCCAACTTCGACCGTCGCAGTTCATCGCGCTGTTCCTCAAGCCGCCTCGGATCCCAGCGCGGTGCCATCGGGGCAGCGAGCAAGCTAGCCGGCTGGGCTGGCATGAACTTTTCCGACGACAGGTAATCGCAAGCAGCGTCGAAAGCGTCCACTCATAAGTTACAGGTGTCGACAGACCACGCCGTCCAAGCGCGCACCGGCTGCGGCGTCGGTGACCAGCCCCCCCACTGGTCATCGGCGCCGCTTTCACTGTGCCGGGCTCGGACCGACGACCGGTGCAGAGGCCTAGCCGGCGCCGATCGCGGCAAGCAGGACCAGGAGGATGGCCACAGTGGCGAAGATGCCATGAACAGCGATGACCAACACGGGCGGCCGAGCGGGCTTGACCGGCGCGAGGGCGTGCGTTATCTGAGTCGCGAGGGCCGACCGGCCAGTTGAGCCAGGCGGCAGGCTGCCCACCGACTCCGGCAGGGCCGCCATCAGCGTGGCCATACCCAGGCCCGCTACAAGAAGGATTACCCCTACGGCGACCCACGCGAGGGCAGCAACACCGGACACGATGAAGGCGACCCACACCGCAAGCCCAGCGACGGCGAGCACGAGATGACCAATCACGACCCCGGGTAGCCCGCGACTCCGCCTCAGCCGGAGCGGCGCAGGCGTCGTAGCAAGCCATCCCGCGACCAGGTAAGTGCCTGCGGCGGCGGTGACGAGCCAGGCGGCCAGCGCGGCGAACTCAGCCACTAGATCGCTAGGCCGCCGAGGTGGAGCAGTGGACAACGCGGCCGGCCTCGGCACAGGTACCGCTCTCACCAGGTGCGCCAGATAGCCGCTGTCCTGGACAGCCATACGCCGGGCGGCCGCCTTGGGCAGCGGCCCGATCACTGATCGGATTGCCCGGACCACGGCGAGGTCGACTTCCTCGCGGCTCAAGCCGGCGCACGATCGCGGCACTGTCAGGACCGTGAGGTGCCGCTCCAGAGCACGCACCCCGAACGCGTAGCAAGTGTTCACCGTGGCCCTGGGTGGGACGGGCGCACCCGCCGAGCAGCCGGCGGCGAATGCGACAGCCAGCAGCAGCCAGGGGATGACCCGAAGCGCGACCTTGCACCGAGCAGGGGCCGCGCGGAGGTCTTCGACGCCGTGCGTTCTGGGCCATCCGGCACGGTAACGGTGGGCAGCCCCGTGGCCGGACTTTGCGGGCCGGCCCAGAGCCAGCCCAGCCGTCCACGGCTTCACTCGGCCTACCCGGCGCCCTCGACCAGGATGACGCTCCCGGCCGACGCGCGGTGCCGGATCGCCACTGCAGCGACATAAGCATCCGAGGCGTACCACTGCCGAGCGTGCACCGCGTCTGGAAACTCCAGCACGACTAGGCGACGAGGCTGCCAGGTGCCTTCCAGAACTTCGTGGTCCCCGCCGCGGACGAGGAAGCGGCCGCCGAAGGGCTCGAGCGTGCCTGGGACGAGGGCTGCGTACTCCTGGTAGGCCGCGGCATCCTGCACGTCGATGTCAGCGATAACGTACGCGGCCATCTGTGCTCCTTCTGTCCGGGTGAGCCAGCGCCACCCTACGCCGGGGAAGCGCGACAATGCTGTCTGCGCTGGCTTCCATCGGCTGCCACGGACATCAACCAGCTGACGGTCGCTCTTCTCGCGCTAGGCGTCCAGGTCCGCCGATGGCGCGTCTCTGGGGCACCGTAAACCTGCCTGGGTC
>JASHSO010000605.1 GCA_030038715.1 Streptosporangiaceae bacterium | reverse complement strand
GCGCATTAGGTCATGGGTGAGCGGTCGCTGCGGCACCATACCCTGCTGCGCGAAGGCGATTGCGGTCGCCTCGTTGGGGCCGATCCAAATCGGCAGGTACCGCTCCCCGTCCATCTCCTTCAGCAAGACGATGGGACTGTTCGAGGGCATCTCCACCCGGACGCCGACGACCTCCATCTGCCTCACGGCGGCTCCGTCCTCATCCGCGCCTGCGCGCTGCTGTCGTGGCCCTGCCTCTTGGCATTCCCCTTGTGCTCGCAGGCATTCCCTTTGTCAACGTACACCCGCTATCGCGGGACGCAGCCCTCCGGCCTGACGGCTCGGCTGACAGCCATGTCACGCGCTCGCGCCTTCGAAGCCGCGAGCTGACCGGCTGGCAGTAGCGGCCACGCCACGCTCGGCAGCCTCGCCCTCCGCCGGCCCTAGCGGTGCCCCGCTGACCGCCGGCGCGCCCTCGGACGGCCCGTCCAGCCCGGCCTCAGCCAGGGCGCCGTCCACCAGAGCGCGATGCAGTCTGAGCACGAGGCTGGCGAGCTCCTGCGCCGTCCGGCTGGCCACCGCCCTGGCGCCGGGGCCGCGCTGGCGCTGCACCGGCGCGACCAGGCTCTCGATCATGGTGGTCTCTCGCTCGGCCGCGGCGCGGACGGCGCGTAGATGGCGGGCCTCCACGCCGTAGTCGGTGAGCGCGGCCGCGGCGCTGGCGACCTCGATGGCATCGGCGCCGTAGCTCCGGCCGATCCGCCGTAGCAGGCCGAACGTCTCCAGTTCTGTCAACAGCGCCTCGGTCAGGCCGACAGCGTCCAGTAGCTCACGCCTGGTCAACAGGGGCTGCCGCGGATCAGCCCGGCCACCGCCGTGCAGCCCGGCAGCGGCGTGCGGCCCGCCGAGAGCGGCAGCACCCGACGGCGCCCCCGTGCCCGCCGGTGACCCGCCGGGCCTAGTGGAAACGGGCCCCGCATGCACGCTGCTCGCGTCCTGCCCGGACCGGACGCGAGCAGCACGGGGCCCGGCCGTGGTTGCGGCTGCCTGGTCGAGCCGGTCCAGCCTTTCCTTGATCACGCGCAGCGGCAGGTACTCATCTCGCTGGGCGGCCAGGATGTACCGGAGCCGATCGACATCCAGTGGGCTGAACCGGCGATAGCCGGCCGGCGATCGGGCCGGCGAGATCAGACCCTCGGTCTCCAGGAACCGGATCTTCGACACGCTGATATCAGGGAAGTCCGCACGCAAGTGCGCCAGGACCTCGCTAATGCCGAGGTAGCCGCGAGCAGGCAGACCGCTCATCCGCCGACCCGCGAGCCTCCGCCGCCGTATTCGGGCTGTGAGCGCGGGCCGAGCAGGAACACCAGCCGGAACTTTCCGACCTGGACCTCGTCTCCACTGGTCAGCTCGGCTTCCTCGATCCGCTCCCTGTTCACGTAGGTACCGTTATGGCTGCCCACGTCGCGAACCGTGAACGTGCCGCCGTGCCGGTAGAACTCGGCGTGCCGCCTGGAAACCGTCACGTCATCCAGGAAGATGTCGCTGTCAGGGTGGCGTCCGACCAGCGTCAGCTCGCTGTCCAGCAGGAACCTGCTGCCGGCATTCGGGCCCCTGCGGACCGACAGCAGCGCGGTTCCTGGTGGCAGTGCGGCTACCGCCGCGGCGTCGGCTGCGGCCTCCTCCCCGAGGTCCGCCTCGAACTCGCCGCCGCCCAGCGAGATGGTCGACGTTATGTCCCCGCCCCGGTCGGCCTGCCGCTGGACAAGCGGCGTCCCACAGTGCGAGCAGAATCGCGCGCCTTCTGGATTGGCCTCGCCGCATCCAGCGCAGTAGACGCTAGGCATCCGTCCGCCGAGCCTCCCGTTAGTCGGATGATCCACCGCAGCTTCGGCCATGCCAGCCACGGCCCCCAGCGGCGCGTACTCCGGTGGCGGCGTCAACGCTACCTGCGCCGACCGGGAACGGTCCATGCGCCACGCTCGCCGGGACGCCAGCAGGGAAGGCGCGCCTGGCCTGGCGGGAGACCCGCCGCTCGTCGCACCGCTGCTGGCTGTTTCCACCTTCCCAGCGCGCCGCCGGGCATCCCTGCGACGCCTTAGCCACAACATCTTGGCCGACCTTCCGACACGACTTTCATCACCTGGCGATCCGGCGATTGTCTCACGGAAAACGGCATCCTCGCCGCCAGTCGGCACTCTCGGGGCTGGTGCAGGCCCACGCCCGGGCCGCTGCAGGGCCGGTCGCACCGGCGCCGGGCACCCGCCGTGCACCCATGGCGAAGGGCGTGTCTCCGGCGCGGGGACCGCCCGCGATCAGCGCCCGGCACGCTCCACGACGGCCGCCCACTCCTCCAGCAGCGCCTGCGCTGCGTCGGCGTCGGTACCCTCCGCCCACAGGTGCGTCACCGCCTCTGACGGGTCGGGAAGCACCAGGATCCAGCCACGGCCGGGCTCCAGCACCCGGATGCCATCGGTGGTCTCTATCTCTTTGTCCCCAGCGGCCTCGACGACCGTCCGCATGACCATTCCCTTGGCCGCCCAGGGCGTCGGCATCGAGCGTTTGAGCAGGTTCGCTTCGGGAATCCGGGCCTTGATCTGGCTCAGTGTCAGCCTGGTCCTGGCTACCAGCCCTATCAGCTGCGCGAAGGCGGCTATGCCGTCGATCGACCTGGAGAAGCCCGGCACCACGAAGCCGCCCTTGCCGTCGGCGGCGAAGATCACGTCAGGAGCGGCAGTAGCCTCGTACAGCCCGTGCGGGGATGTGGGAGTCCAATCCACCGTGACGCCGTGATAGCGGCATACTTGCTCGGCCACCCTGGTGGTGGTCACCGGCAGGGCCACCCGCCCGCTGCGCCGCTCGGCGGCGATCAGGTCGAGCACGACCAGCAGCGCGCGATCGTCGGTGACCATCGCACCGCGGTCGTCGACCAGCGCTATCCGCTCGCCGACCGGGTCGAAGCGGACGCCAAAGGCGGCACGGGACGACGACACAAGCTCGGCTAGCCGGTGCATGTCGGCGCGTACCGCGGCCAGCGACTGCGTAGGTGAGGACTCGTCGAGACGGTTGTTCACGGTAAGAACGTCGACGCCGATCTTGCCGAGCAGGCCGGGCAGCACCAGCGAGGTGGTCCCGCCCGCGCAGTCCACGACGACCCGCAGGCCAGCCCCGTACACCCCGGTCATGTCGATGCAGCGCAGCAGTTCGACCGTGTAGGCCTCCACCACCCTGGGCGGATAGCTCAGCTCGGCGATCTCGCCGGGAAACGCGCGCCGATACTCCTGCCTGGAGAACACCCGCTCCAGCTTGCGCTGCGCCGATTCCGACAGATCGGCGCCGTCGGAATCCATGAAGATGATGTCGAGTGACTGCGGATCGCCAGGTGTCGTGCGCAGCGCGATCCCGCCGCTGCAGTCGCTGCGGGCGGTCTCGAACCTGGCCAGCGGCATGGGCTGCGCCTCCAGGTCCACCACGTTGATGGCGCTGGCATTAAGCGCGCCGTGCACAGCGCGCTTGAGCGCCCTGGCTGCCCGCGACGCGTCGCGCGACGTCGTCACCACGGCGCCCTTCTTCAGCGTGGTCGCGTACGCGCTGGCGAGCCGGACGCACAGCTCGGGCGTGATCTCGACGTTGACCAGACCAGATATCCCGCGCGGGCCGAACAGCGTGCGCTGGCCCCGGGACTCCCAGATCACGCTGGTATTCACCACGGCTCCGGCCTCGATGGTCTTGAACGGGTAGACCTTGACCCCGGCCGACACATAAGCGTCCGGCTCGATCACGCACTCGTCCCCGACCACGGCGCCTTCCTCAACCCTGGCCAGGCTCATGACATCGGTGTTCTTGCCGATGACACACCCGCGCAGGTTCACGCCGCGGCCGACGTACACGTTGTTGTGCACGATTGCCCGGTGCAGGAAGGCGCCCTCCTTGACAATCACGTTGCTGCCGACGACGGTGAACTCGCGCAGCCGCGCCCCGGCCTCGATCTTTGCGTAGTCCCCCACGCAGAGCGGGCCGGTCAGCACTGCCTCCGGATCCACCTCCGCTCCGCCCGCCACCCAGATGCCGGGCGAGACCTCAAAGCCGTCTATTTCCACCTCCACCCGGCCGGAGAGCACGTCGGCCTGGGCCTTGAAATAGCTGTCGTGCGAGCCGATGTCCTCCCAGTAGCCGTCGGCAATCCAGCCGTACAGCGGCGCTCCGCGTTCCAGCATTCGCGGGAACACATCGCCCGACCAGTCGACAAGCTCGCCGGCCGGCACGTCGGCCAGCACCTCAGGCTCCATGACGTAGATGCCGGTATTGACGGTGTCGGAGAAGACCTGCCCCCATGTCGGCTTCTCCAGGAACCGCTGGATTCGGCCGTCGTCGTCGACGATGACGATCCCGAACTCCAGCGGGTCAGGGACCCTGGCCAGCGCCACGGTCACCAGCGCCTGGTTGTCCTTGTGGAAGGCAATGAGGTCAGACAGATCGATATCGGTCAGCGCGTCGCCGGAAATCACCAGGAATGGCTCGTCCCGCAGTGCATCCTGCGCGTTCTTCACGCTGCCTGCAGTGCCGAGTGGGGTCTCTTCGGTGGCGTACTGCAGGCTCATGCCGAAGTCCTCGCCATCGCCGAAGTAGTTGCGCACGATAGAGGCGAGGAATTGCACGGTTACCACAGTCTCGGTCAGGCCGTGCTTGCGGAGCAGCCTGAGCACGTGCTCCATGATCGGCCTGTTGGCAACCGGGAGCATCGGTTTAGGCTGATTAGCGGTAATCGGGCGCAATCTGGTGCCCTCACCGCCCGCCATCACCACAGCTTTCATGGCACTGTCACGGGCTCCACCGCCGCCCGATCTCCCTTCCGCGGTCGGGCCGGCTCACGGCCGGCCTGCTCGCACATCATCGGCCGCCGCCTCGAGCCGTTCCGGGTGGCCCCGTGCTGCCAGCGCCTTCCGGCGCTGGCGCCGCCAGCAGCCCCCTGGCCTGCACGACGTAAAGAACGGCGGCCCACCAATACAGGGCACTTCCCCAGATAGCGAAGGTCCAACCTGCGACCTTGGCTGTCTCGGCGTAGCTGGCAGCGTGCGAGCCCAAGAACAGCAGCGGAAACGCGTACAGCAGGCACCAGGTCGCGGTCTTGCCGACGAAGCTGACCTGCAGGGCTCCCCAGCCGCGCCGGCGCAGGACTGCCAGCACCAGCCCGAGCAGCAGCTCGCGGGCGCCCAGCAGCCCCACCAGCCACCAGGGGATGATGGCGCGGACCGCCAGCGCTATCACCGTGGCCAGGATGTACAGCCGGTCGGCAGCCGGGTCGAGTAGCTGACCGAGCCTGCTCTGCTGGTTCAGTGCCCGGGCGACTTTGCCGTCAAGCCAGTCCGAAAGCCCGGCGGCGATCAGCAGCCCCACCGCCCACCAATCCCCGGTCTGGGTCCGCAGCCCGAGCACCAGCCACAGGAACACAGGCACGCCAAGCAGGCGGGCCACGCTGATCGCGTTCGGAATGGTCAGCACCCGCTCGCCGAGGGCGCCCGGCGCAGCAGTCGCCCCGGCGACCGTGTCGCGCTGGTTGGTCATGAGCCTCTCGCAAGGGGACGGCATCGCTGACACTATCCTGGCCCGCGCCAATGATGCAGACTGGCCAGGTGCGGATGCGACCGATTGGTCTATGAGCTGGATCCTGCCACCGGCACGGTCCGGCACCAGGTCAGGCTTGGCGGCGCGCTGCCGCATTTCGCATCGCCGAGCCTGCCGGGCGGGCTCGCACTGGTCGGCACCCTGTCCGGCGTGGTCGCCGTGTCCGGGGTGTAGCAATCCGGCGCAGCCGGTCAGCCCGGCCGCGGCGCCGGCAGCACGTGCACCTCGACGTCGCTGGTCAGCCTGCACAGCTCGCGCAGCACCGGAAACCTTCCGATGGCGCTCGGCCCGGTCCTGGCAAGCACGATCTCGGTCACCTGGTTCGCGGCCGCGTAGTCTGCCAGCGCAGCGGCCGGTGCCTGGCCGCTCAGCACCACGAACTCGCCGCCGAGCTGCTCGGTCAGCGCGGCGTAGCCGGCCAGCAGCTGGCCCTCGCCTGGCCCGGGCCGCCCCCGGCGGACCGCCGCAGCCCTGAACACGCCATCCACCTGTGCCGCGAGCGCAGCCGAACGCCGGATCAGCGGCTCCATGCCCGGTACCGGGGAAACGCAGGCCAGGAAGCTAGGCCACCGCTCGTGCGCCGCCAGCACAGCACTGCGCTGGTCGCCGGAAGCGTATCCGGCAAGCTGCCGCTCACCGTGCTCGGCCACCACGCGGAACGCGCGTTCCCGGTCCTCGCGCAGCCGGTCGGTCGTGTACGTCGTCAGCAGTTCCTCCTCGACCCGGTCGGCCGGCCCGATCTCGCCCCGCCGGACCCGGTCGACCAGGATCGATGGCGGGACGTCGACCAGCTCGATCTCGTCCGCCAGTGCGAGTAGTCCGGGCTCGTCGAGTGCGGCAGGGTCGTCCCCGTCCAGTTTGCCGAGGGTAACCGTGCCGATGACGGTCATGCCCGCTTCGGCCAGCCGCCGGGCAGCCACGTAAGCGCGCTCCGCGGAGGCGGTGCCAGCAGTGAGCTCGTCCACGCAGACGACTTCTGGCCGCCGGGCCAGCACCGCCTCGGTGTCCAGCCGCGCGCCATCGCCGACCGCCTCGAGCTGCTCGAGCAGCGCTGTGAGCTGCTCGCGGTCGCCGGCTGCGACCGAGCTGACCACCACGTCGGAGCCGCGGGACTGACGCCGCAGCGCCTCTTCCAGCATCGCTGTCGTCGTGCCG
Organism: Streptosporangiaceae bacterium; assembly: GCA_030038715.1. Lineage (GTDB taxonomy): Bacteria > Actinomycetota > Actinomycetes > Streptosporangiales > Streptosporangiaceae > JAJYUU01. The sequence continues at coordinate 38 of JASHSO010000605.1, read as the reverse complement.
CAGCCCGGCGCGTAGCCGAGGTACACCCGGATGGCGCC
>JASHSO010000604.1 GCA_030038715.1 Streptosporangiaceae bacterium | reverse complement strand
GCGGCCCTTGGCAGCCAGGTTCGCCCGCCCAGCCGGGCGCGCGGCAGGGGTCGTCTGGCCCCTCTTGCCGCCCGCCGGCCGCAGGGGTCGAATCACCCACAGCACCGGGTGGCGAGCAGGTGCGGCCTGGCAGGCCGCGACCAGGCCCGCGCTAGACCAGGCCCGCGCTAGACCAGGCCCGCGCTGAGGGCCAGGCGGGTGAGGTCGGCGCGGCGCCGGCATCCGGTCTTGTCGCGGATGCGGTCCAGGTGCGAGCTGACCGTGCGCACGCTGATGTACAGCTGATCGGCGATCTGCGCATTAGTGCGCCCCCGGGCGACCAGGGTGACCAGCTCCCGTTCCCGGGGGCTCAGCGCTTCCAGGCCCGCCGCCTCTGTCGGCGGCTGCGAGCCCGCGGCGGTGAGCATGAGAACGTACTCGGCCGCGGTGGCCAGGCTCATCGCCTTGCCGCGTTCCTCGGCCGCCTGCGTACGAGCCGGCCCGAGCGCCTGCCGGGCTTCGCGCAGGGCTTCCTGCCGCTGGAACCAACCCTCGGGCAGGTCCGGATGCAACGGGGCCGAGAACCCCTCGCGCTCTGGCGCGACCACCGCGGCCCAGATCGTGACGGCCTCGGCAGTGCGCCCGGTCCAGGCGCACAGATACCCGCAGCAGTCCAGGTCCTCGATCACCTTCCGGCGTACGCCGGCCCGCAGGGCGGTCTGCAGGGCTTCCCGCAAGTGCAAGGCGGCGGCCGCATAACGCCCTGAGGCCAGGTCGAGAACCACCATCTTCTCCAGCAGGTTCCCCAGGCTCCACAGGTCGCCCGCGTCCCGCGCACCGGCCAGCCCAGCGGCGCACATCCGCTCGGCAGCGGCCAGATCGCCGACCTCTATCAGCACCGTCGTCAGGGTGTGGCCGCACACCCGGGCCGTCGGGCCGTGCAGACCGACCGCGATGCGCTCGGCCTGGCTGGCCAGCTGCACCGCGCCGACGCGGTCGCCGCCGACACAGGCGACCAGGCTCAGGACCGCCAGGGCCAGCGCCTCGGCAACCGGGTGGTCACCGCCGCGGGCCAGGGCCAGGGACCGGCGGGCATCCTCGGCAGCCTCGGCGATCCGTCCCATGCCGAGCAACGTCGCCGACCGGCCGCTCAGGCACCTGGCCAGAAGCGGGAACGGCCCAAGATCCCCGATGGCGTCGCGCACCATGGTGAAGTGGCGCAGCGCCCCTGCTGGGTCCGCCGCATCCATTGACGCCTGCCCGAGCCAGGTGTGAGCGGCGCACCACGCGTCGCTGCCCGCCACTGCGCGGTCGACGGCAGCGCGCAGCAGCGGCACCTGACCCGCGAGCCGGCCACGGATCTGCCACCACCACGCCAGCGCGGCCGCCAGCGTTGGTGCGACGGCGGCATCTTGTTCCAAGGCCGCCTCGTGTTCCAGGGCCCAGTCCAGCACCCGGCGCATGGTGGCGTCCTCGGCATCCAGCCACCGGGCAGCGGCCACCTCTCCGGTGTCGGCTGTCATGCCCCGCATGGCATCCTCGGCCACCTGCACCGCGTACCGAGCCAGCGCGGCCGCGGCGGCGTCACTCTCGCCGGCATCGGCCAGCAAACCTGCCCCGTAAGCACGCAGCGTTTCCAGCATCACGTACCGGGGCCGGCCATCCGGGCCAGCCCGCGGCGGAACCAGCAGCGAGCAGTCCACAAGGTGCAGCACCGCCGGGCTGGCTTGCGGCCCTGCGACCGCCTCGGCTCCCTCCAGCGTGAACGGCCCGGGAAACACCGACAGTGCCCGGAGCACCCGCCGCTCCCGCTCGTCCAGCAGCCGGTAACTCCACTCGACGGTGGCCGCCAGCGACCGCTGCCGGGCGGCCGCGAGCCGGTCCCCCGCCCCCAGCAAGGTGAACCGGTCATCGATCCGGTCCAGGAGCTGCGCCACGCCGAGCGCCTCGACCCTCGCGGCCGCCAGCTCTATTGCCAGCGGCATCCCGTCCAGCCGCGCCACCAGCCGTGCCACCAGCGGCGCGGTCTGTCCATCCAGCGCGAAGCTCGCGTCCGCCCGGCCGGCCCGGTCCGCGAACAGCGCCACTGCCTCCGAACCGTCAGCAGCCGCCGGACTACCAGCGCCGGGCAGCGTCAGCGGCGCCAGCCGGTGCCGGGTCTCCCCGGCCGTCCGCAGCGGCTCCCGGCTGGTGGCCAGCACCCGCACATCGTCGGCGCCGAGCAGCAGCCTGCCGCACAACTCCGCCGCCGCGCCGATCACGTGTTCGCAGTTATCCAGCACCAGCAACAGCTGCCGCCCGGCCAGAGCCCGCGCCAGCGCTTCATCCGCCGCCACCGGGGGCAGTTCCCGGATCCCTATTGCCGTCGCCACCGCGGCTGCCACCTGCGCCGGATCCCGCACCGCAGCCAGTTCCGCCAGCCACACCCCGTCGGCGAACCAGCCGGCCACTTGTCGGGCGACCTCGGCTGCCAGCCGCGTCTTCCCGACACCTCCAGGCCCCGTGACGGTCACCAGCCGGCACTGACCCAGCAGCTCGGCTACCTTATCGACCACCCCGGCCCGGCCGACAAAGCTGGTCAGCGCGGCCGGAAAGCCGTGCATGCTGCCTTCCGCGCCGCTTACCGCAGGCCGCTCCACAGCGGTTACCATAACCGCGCCGCGGCATTGCGGTATAGCTGCTGGCCGCCGCTCAGGATGTCGTGGATGGCGAAGTTCGGGTGGGGCGACTAGTCGGCGGCCTTTCCGAAGTCAGCCGACTGCCAGTGCTCGGGAGTCATCCGGATGATCACGTCGTCCACAGCGAGGTTAGCGGCGACCCAGGCTGCACCGGCTTCTCCGCCAAGGTAGCGGCGGGCAATGGCGACCCGCTCAGTCAGCGCGGCGGGCTCGATGACTGCAGGGCCTTCTACTGTCACGTACTTGTAGGGCGGCGCCTCATCCTGCGCGCACAGGCTGAACCGGCCGGCCGCAGCAATAGCACTGGCCTTCCGGCTGGACCGGCCGGTGGTCAGGCTGACCGGCCCACCCGGACTGTAGCCGTACCACACGGGGGTCGCTAGCGGTGCTCTGCCGTCCTCCCTCACCACGGCGAGCACGCCGACGTGCACGTCGGCCAGGAATGCCTCCCGCTCCGCCTTACTCATGTGGACCGACACCGAGTCTCCTTCCACCTCGCTCTACCGGCGGGGACAGTCAAACATCACCGAGCGCGACCCACGCTGGCTGCCCGCAGGCCTGTCCCATAACCCGTCCGTCATCGCTCGGGATCGCACAGTGAGGTCGGCGAGAGGAACGGCTGGAGCGGGCCGCCATTGCCGACGTTCGGCGACCGTCGGGCGACCCCGGCCAGGAGGTCAGCGACCTGAACGCGCGGATCATCGCGGGAGTCGACTGTCACCAGCCCAGCCAGCGGTGACACCACGGCCGGCGGCGTCCCGGGCGCGTGGGCACCTGCTGCCGACAGGTCGGCGCCCTCGATCAGTACATGCTGAAGGCGCCGCAACCGGTCGGCCGTGAGAGCACTCTGCTCGTCGTGAATCACCAGCACCTGGCGCTGTCCGCCGCTCCAGAACAGGACCGTCTCGGCCAGCGCCGGCAGCATGGGCTCCAACGGTGGCGGGATCGACCGGTCGTCACGCGCCAGCCGGCTCAGCACGGCCCGTACCCGCGTCCGGCTGAGCCCGTTCAGGACACCCTCGGCCTCCGCGCCGAGCCCGGCTGCTTTCAGCGCATCACGCGCTTGGAAGAAGTGTTCCAGGCTGCCGCGAGCCGGCTGATGCCGCCGCTTGGCCCGGACCAGGTCGACGAAGGTGGCGAGGAAGTCACTCCAGCCCTGGCCACATCCCTGCCCGGCCCGGTACAGGGCCAGGGCAGCTGGGCGGCGGCTCTCGGTCAGGCGAGTACCAGCCGCGTAGGAGGGCTCGGCCAGGAACAGGTCGACAATCCGGGTAATGAGAAAGTACTCCTTGTCGACCAGGTGGACGTGCGCTCGGCCCTGCAACGCTGCCAGAAGCCACTCCGACGCCGCATCCGCGTGCGGCCCGCGGAGAAACTGCCCGGACTTCAACTCGTTCAGCGACAGCCGGAAGCTGGACCGAAGCGTCCGGATGAGCTCAGCGGCCTCGTCTACGCCCAGATCGACGCTCGCGTGGGTGAAAACCGGGGTGGCCGAGTCAAGCAAGTTGGTGCCGGAGAACCCGGACTCGTCACAGGCGATCTCTACGACGGTGCCGTCAACGCCATTCATCGGAGGCAGCCCGCCTTGAGGGGGCAACCTCCGATCCCTCGCCACGCACACCATGTTCGCCCGCCCGCGCGGCTCACACCATCGACTGGAAGCGCTCATCCGGTAACGGCGCGTCGATCAGTGCCGGTCGTCGGCCGGCTCGAGAAGCCTGCCGTTCTTCGACAGGTCCGGGTCGGTGCATGCGGAGAGGTTGAAGCAGCAGGGCCGTCTCTTGCCGCTCTTCATCTTCGAGATGCTCACCTCGACCCGTCGCCTGCGCGTGTCTGGGTTCTTCGTGGCGTTGACCCAGCGCACCCACTCCCAGCGCGCCATCGGGGTGAGTTCGTCCCACAGGTTCTGGATCTTCTGCGGGGCAGCTGCCAGAGCTGCCGCAAGATCGTTGGGTACGCTCGGCTCTGGCCAATCCCTGGCCACCGCGATGTCGAGTGCCGCAGCGTCACCCGCGCTGATGCCAGCGGCGTCCTGCAGCGCGTCATCGACCCTCATCCAGTGGCCGAAGTTTCCGTCTGGTTCGAGCACCGTCTGGAAACCGACGCCGTTGATGGTTCCGTGGACCGCTACCTGCCCGCGCGAGGGTAGGCCCTTGCTCGCCGTCGCGGGCAACCGCAACACAGTCGACCTGTCGATCGCGCAAAGCGTGGCGTCGAAGCGTATTGCCGCTCCCTCAGCGCGCTGAGCCACTGCCGTCTCTCTTCTTCTCCGCTCGGAACACGACGCCCGCATGTGACCCCGTGATTGAGTGCCGCACTGTTGACACTCTACGGCGGTCGCTCGTGTCACCCATCGAGTCGCGCACCGTGATGCAGGTCGGCGGCCTTGCCGCAGGCAGAACGGGCTGGGAGTGCTAGTGCTCGGTCAGGGACATGGTGACAGCCGTGCCGGGTATGGGCATGCTTTCGGCCTCGTCACCGACGGCGCGTCGGGTAGCCGTCGGCAGCGGCTTCACAGTCTTGACGGAGACTCGGCCGGCGCGCCGGCCCCAGGCTCCCACGATGCTGCCGTCGACGAGCAGTCCGCCCGGGTGGAAGGTGTCAGACAGCGGGGGGTGCTGGCCCAGTCCCGGGCCGACGAAGAGCCCTGTCCGGTCCTGCCCGAGGATGCGCAGGTCGGATGCGACGAGAAAGCGCACGCCGCGCATTGGCTCGGCAGTCACGAGGGTCGCCTCGTCGGCTGCCAGGATCCACGACCGGTGGCCTTCGTAGTCGACGGGCATGAGCTCGGGTTTGATCATGTCGAGAGTGTGCTGAGCGTCCCGCGATGACACCCCGGCCCACCAGGCGAACGCGGCCGCCGTCGTCGGGCCGAATGCATGGACGTGACGACGGCAAAGCTCCGCACGTGCCGCGTCGATGTCGATCGACGGGCGCGGTTGCGCCCAGACATGCAGGGCGCTGGTGGTCCACCGGACCGCGAATCGGCCAGTCGCACAGACGTGACGATCGGATGGCAGCCGCGGGGCTGGTTGCGGCTGGCTGGCCAGGTTCGCGCAGGCGCGCTCGGCACGATCTTCCAGTGCCTGCCTAGCCGCAGGGTCGCGGGGGAGTCGACCAATCGTGAAGACCCCGAAGTCATTCTTGGGCAGCACGTACACGGCACTGCGTGGGCTGTAAGTCTGGATCAGCCGCGGGTCCTCCCAGGCTGACGGCTCGCAGGCTGCCACCCTGGCGTGCATGCCGAGCAGTGCGTCACGCGGAGCAGTGTCCTGGAGGCCTACATAAGCGGCTTCGACATAGGAACGGGCAGGCAGGCGGCGGGACAGGTTGTTGACCGCGAGGCGGTAACGCACCGCATCTGCCCGGGATACGCGCATCATGGCTGTCAACGTATCGGAATGACTCGGTATCCGGATCGCCCGTGCCCTGCGGCGACCGAGTTGACACTGCTGACCGACCGGTTTAATTTCTTACTATGCGGTCAGAAAGCAGAACGCACGGTCAGCACAGGGGCCTGACCTTCATCGAGACCGCGCGCCGGGCCCAGATCATGGCGGCCGCCATCGACACCATCGCCGAACTCGGTTACGGGAAGGCATCACTGGCGCGCATCGCCGAGACCGCCGACACCAGCAAGGGCGTGATCCTCTACCACTTTGGCAGCAAGGACGACCTGATCAGGGAACTTGTCGGCGAGCTTTCCGCCAAGGGCCGGGCTTTCCTGGGTCCCCGGCTGCAGGCCGACCCGACCGGTTTGGGCATGCTCCGCGCTTATATCGAGTCCAACATGGCCTTCATCGCCCAGAACCGCAACCACGTGCTGGCGACGGTCGAGATCGCGCTCAACGGCCGCGGCGCCGACGGCAGCCCGTTGTACGACATGTCGATCCGCGAAGCCGGCACGGGCGCACTGCGGGATCTGCTCGCGCGTTTCCAGGGCGCGGGTGAACTCCGTGCCGACTTCGACCCGATGGTCATGGCGCTGGCAATCCGCGCCGCCCTCGACGCGGTGCCAGCCCGGCTGGCCCGGCAGCCCGATCTTGATCTCGACCACTATGGCCGCGAACTAGCGGACCTGTTCCAGATCGCCAC
>JASHSO010000603.1 GCA_030038715.1 Streptosporangiaceae bacterium | reverse complement strand
ACGACGCCCTCGGCGCTTGCCGCCCGCCGCGCCGTCTTCCTCGGCGGCGTGCCCGGTTAGCGCCATGAACACGTCGTCCAGCGAGGGCCGGCGCAGTGCTAGGCCCTGCGTCCGCACCCCGGCGCTGTCCAGCCCGCGCACCGCGTCGACCAGCGCGTCAGAACCGCGGCCTCCCACGCCCACGTTCACCACTCCTGTCTCCTTGTCCGCGTGCGGCTCGCCCTCGCCGATCGCCGCGACCGCGGCCACGGCCTCGCTGATCCGGGACCGGTCCGGCACGGTGAATTCCAGCACGTCGCCGCCGACGCGGCTCTTCAGCTCCTCCGCCGTCCCGGCGGCGATGACCAGGCCGTGGTCGATGACCACGATCTCGTCGGCCAGCTCGTCCGCTTCGTCCAGGTACTGCGTGGTCAGCAGCGTGGTCGTGCCGCGCGCGACCAGCGACCTGATGATGTCCCACATGCCAAGCCGCGACCGCGGGTCCAGCCCGGTGGTCGGCTCGTCCAGGAACAACACCTGCGGATCCCCCACCAGGCTCGCAGCCAGGTCCAGGCGGCGCTGCATTCCGCCGGAGTAGTTCTTGGCCGGCCGGTTCGCCGCCTCCAGCAGCCCGAACTGCTCGAGCAGCTCGACCGCGCGGCTGCGGGCGCGCGGCCAACTCAGGTGATACAGCCGACCGATGATCTCCAGGTTCTCCTGACCGGTCAGCTCCTCCTGGATGGCCGCCGACTGCCCGGACAGCCCGATCGACCTGCGCACCGCGGCGGCCTCCTTCACCACGTCGCGCCCCTCCACCAGAGCCCGGCCGCTGTCGGGCAGCAGCAGCGTCGTGAGGATGCGGACGGCAGTCGTCTTGCCGGCACCGTTCGGCCCGAGGACGCCGAGCACCGTCCCGCGCGGCACCGCCAGGTCGATGCCACGCAGCGCGCGGACCTCGCCAAACGACTTGGTCAGGCCCTCAACCAGGATCGCTGACTCGGACTTGCTTGGTGACACTGCTTACCCTCCCCGATCCAGTTCGCTTCACGAACTTACTGGTCGTGCCACGGTCCAGGTCAAACCAGTAACCGGGCCATCAGCCCGGGAGCCGCCGCGCGGGACGGTTGTAGTTGTGACGATAAGTAGTATCGCGAATCTCAGTCAAGCTATATCGCGTTTATTGCGCGGCGGCGGCTGCTTATCCGCGGGTCCTGGCCCAGGCCGACCAGGCCTCCAGCCAGGCGGAGGTGAGCGGCTGGTCGGCCATCAGTTCGGCTGGCAGGGATGCACCCGGCTGGTGAGTACCAGGGTAGGTGCGACGTCCCCAGTAGCGGGCCCAGGCTTGCTGTGCGGACTTGCTCGCTACGTCCTCACCCAGGACGGCATATCGCAACGTCTCGTCGACGGCGGCCGCCCGCAGCGCAGGTTCGGCCGTGAACCAGGCTGCCTGGTCCTGCAGATGGGTGAGGTGGTTGACCACGAGCGTCACGACCTCGTCGGCCTGGCGCGAGCTGATGCCGGAGATCCGTGCCTGCTCGCGCACCGCCCGCTGCCACAGCGCGTGCATCGTCGCGCCCTCTCCGGCGCGGTGCCGGGGCTCCCGCCCAGAGCTCAGCGCCGCGAGAAGCCTCGTGTGGGAGTCCAGCTCCGCTTCGGCCAGCGCACGGTACGCCGCCACGCCGTCGGCCGGTTCAAGGACGGGCGGCGGCTGCTGGCGGTAGCGCTCGGCCAGCAGTCCAAGCATCTCGCCGCGCTCGCGGAGAAACGGGCCCAGGTCGTGCACCGGACCCAGCCGTACCGAGCCCGGACCGACGCTGCGGCTCGCCACGGTCACTGTCACCCCGCCCTCTTCCAGGCGCGCCGCCCACACATTGCCGTGCTGGCAGACCAGCGCGCTGGCTCGCCGTTCGCCAATGCGCAGTCCTTCCCGACGGTATTCGGGTGGCCCGGGCGGCTCGTCCTCGTCGATCCAGGCGTGGGTTGCGATCCGGTTACGCTCGCGGTCTATCACCCGAAGCAGCTCGGCCCGAGCGTCCAGGCCGGAAACGTCGAGCCGCACTGCAGCAGTGCCAACGGAGACGAAAGGGCCGGCCGGGTCCGCCCAGTTCCCATATGCAAGGCCGATGGTTTCCCACTCGTCGCCCGCGCGCATGGCCTCGGCCAGGACAGCCGGCCGCAGCAGAGGCGCTGCCAGTCCGACGACGCCAAAGGGCGGACGTGGCAGGAGTTCTTCGGCGTCCAGGCGAGCGCGCTCGCGCAGGCGCCTGACCCACTCGTCGCGGTCGGGGTCCGGGACATGCCGCATACCCGCAGCCTTGCACGTCAACAGCGGGACCGGAAGACATGGGCCGGCGCCCTGGGGGCGGACTGGAGTACCGCCGACGACCTGATGCTTACGCCGTGCCTGTTGGCTATGAGCACAGCCGACGGGTCAGGCTCAGCGCAAGTCAGGCTATTCGCTGCGGCGAAGGCGCCGGATCAGCTTGGACCTGGAAAGCTTGCGTCGTGAGCGCTCGGGAACCAGGCCAGGACGCGCCGATCCGGTGACCCACCAGTAGCCAGGACCGGTCCGGCCGGTCGGGTCCGTCGCCGTCGGCACGCCAATCCTGTTGGACCACAGCATCCCCATGAAGGCACACTCCGATCGACGCCGCAGTTACGGTACGGCTGCACCCTGCGTCAGCTCGTTCCCAAATTATCTTCCTCCGCAGGCCTGGACGGCCACCCCGCTGTGCCGAGCGGCAGGCAGCCCGGCCATGGCCGCGGTAGCTCAGCCGACGAGCGACCGCAGCATGGCGTTGGTCTGGCGGTCCGGCGAGTAGATCACGGTGCCGACCATGCCCCGGGTGAGCAGCACCTTGTAGACGTTGCGGACCAGCCGTTCGAACTCGTGGTCTGGAACCCGCGAGCGGCTGCGGAAGTCCGGGTCCTTGTTGGCATCTCGCCTGGCCGCCCACGCGTCCCCGCGCCAGACGAGGTCCGGCCCTATGATCACCCCGTTCCAGTCGTATTCAAATCCTTGCGCGGTGTACACGCAGCCGACCTGCCCGAAACCTGCCGGATCCGTCGCCCACAGCGCGGCCGGCGGCGCGCCGCCAACGGCACGTTCGCCTCGCAGGTTCCACGGCCTTGCCCAGTCGCCGATGACGACATCGGGCACCATGGAGCCGTCCGGCCGCGGGTCGCTCCACGGCCAGCAGTACCCGGCGGCGATCCGCGCTCCGTAGCCGTGCTCGAGCCGGGACCGGAGCACGTGCTCGAGTTCGTGCGGGCTGTCGGCGACTTGCACGCAGAACGCGGAATCCCCAGCCCAGCTGACCGGGCCGCCCGCAGTCAGCCCTAGCAGCCGGGTGACCCAGTCCATGTAGGCCTCGCTGCCGCCGCAGCGGAAGTGCGCGTTCAAGTCGATCTTCTCCACCGAGAGGCCCAGCAGCTTCGCCTGCTCCTCAATGTCCTCGACAGTTCCAAGCTCGCCGGGCCGCACTACCTGATGTTCGTCCAGCAGGAACACTGGGACTCTGGCCGCCGAGATCAGCTCGTCGACCTGCTTCCGGTCAGTTCGCAGCCGCGCCGGGGTGTACCGGCTCATCGAGGTCTCCCGGATCCGGTGCGCCTCGTCCAGGATGAGCACCTCCAGGCCATTGCGGTCGGCGTCCACGAACTGGTTGAAGTACTTGAACAGGTTCCTGGTCCGCGGTGATCCTCGGCCGGCCACCTTGCGCAGCGTCTGCGTGAACGACCGCGAGCCGGTGGCGTGCACCACAGTGCGGCCGCGGCGAGCGAGCTCGCCGAGCAGCGACAACGCGATGACGCTCTTGCCGGTACCGGGACCGCCGCTCACGATCACGACCGTCTTCCAATCGCCTGAGCGCGCCCTCTCTGTCGCATGCAGGACTATGTCGAAGGCCAGCCGCTGCTGGTCGAGCAGGACGAACTGCTCGCGGTCCCTGATCTCGCCGGCGGCGACGGCGAGCAGTTGCCGGCTTGGTGCGGCTCGCGAGCTGAGGAAGTCGTCGGCGTACGGCGCGCCAGGCACGCCCGGCGTCAGCCGGGACCGCAGGAAGTCTAGGAACTCGCCGCGGCGCTCACCGGTGAACAGCTGCCCATCCCCAGACTCGGTCAGCTGCCGCAGCGGCGCCACGCCCATCTCCGTGGCGTTGTGCAGGTAGGCGACGCCGGAGACCATGGCGCGTTCGGCTTGCAGCGCGGGCACGAAGTCGCGCAGATACTCGCAGTACCCGCGAACCTGCTCGACCGGGTGCAGCCGCGGATGCCCGCCGTATCCGTTGACCAGGACGAGCGCCGGATC
>JASHSO010000602.1 GCA_030038715.1 Streptosporangiaceae bacterium | reverse complement strand
GGTGGCAAGCCGGGCCGCAGGCAGCCGGCCAGATGTCCGGATTGCCGACAGGTATACCTGCTCTTGCAGCTCGGCAGCGTGGTGGAGGCTGAACCGGTCGGTGACGATTCGCCTGCCAAGCGCACCGAGCCCGGGCCACGCCGCAGGATCGGCCAGCAGCCTCCGCAAGATCCCCTCCAGCCGCCTGGCGCCCTCGGCGCGGCCGTCTGAGTCAGCGCCCAGCCCGTACCAGCCATCGGCGAGGAACCCTGTCGCTGTCTGCGCCGTGACCAGTTTCCAGAAGCCGCGCTCACCCTGAACCACGAGCGGCTTGGCGAACGCCATCGCCCGCAGCGCTGAGCCGCCCATGCCGAGCACGACGTCGGCGGCGGCATAGGCAGGCCGCGGGTCTTGGAGCTCACCCGCCAGGACCACCACCTGGCGGCCTGCGCGCGCGTTCGCCGCCGCTGCCGCCTGTTCGACCGCGGGCCGCTCTTGCCCGTCTCCGACTATCGCCAGGTGCACGGGGACATGTGCGGCGTTCAGCTCGCCGACAGCGTCGCACGCTGCGAGCAGTCCCTCCAGCTTGTACTGACGCACCAGGCGGCTCACCACGGTCACCAGCGGGATACCGTCGGAGCCGAAGAGACTCGACCTGAAGGAGCCGGGGTCGACTCCCGGCGCGTTTGCGCGCACGTCGACGGCTGGCTCGACCACCGTCACGTACGCGTGTCCGGAGTACACGGCCTGGCGACGTACCGACTCCGCGCAAACGATCAGCGGGATCATCCGCGGCAGGAACGGAGCGACGGTGCCCGAGTTGACTGTCGCTACCACCGGCAGGCCGAGCAGCAGCCGCGGCCCGGCGAACGCCTCGAGCACGGGCGGCCACTCGTAACCGTGCACCACGTCGATCTCGTGGCCGCGCGCGAGCCGGGCCAGCTGGATCGCCGCGCGCGGCGAGGGGCGGCGCCGGGAGCGCGGGTCGAGCGGGATGTGCGACAGGCCGAGCTGCCGGACCCTGTCCACCAACGCTCCCGAGCGGCTGATCACGATGACGTCGTGGCCCCGATCGCGGACAGCAGCTGCGATCTCCACCGCGTTGAGCTGGGAGCCGCCTATCTCCATCGTGTGCGGGTAAACAAGAACTCTCACGTATGCCTCCAGTTCGGCACCGGCTAGATCCCGATGGCCGCGGCTAGCGCATCGGCTCTGCGCTGCCAGGAGTGCCTGGCCGCGAACGCGCTGCAGAGGTCGGCAGCGCCACCCCCCGCGCGGCCGGGTGGCTGTCTGAATGCGACCACGCGGCGTACGGCCGAGACGAATTCGGCCGGGCCGTCGGCGAGCACCAAGACCTGGTCAGCCCCGTGCTGGCAGAATCCTGCGAGGTCGTCGCGAAGCCATCGGGCAGCCGGGATCCCGGTGCTAACCACCGGCCGCCCGGCGCTCAGGTACTCGAGTGTTTTGAGCGGGAACGAGGCACGGTTGAACGGACTGTCGGCATAGGGCGTGATGCCGACGTCGACCGCGGCCATGTAGGCCCGCGCCCGCTCGGCTGTGACCGCCCCGACGTGCCGGACCTCCGGACGTGCGGTCAGGGCCGCGAAGCGCGCGGGCTCCCACCGCGGGTCATGCGGGCCCACGAGCAGCAGCGAAAGGCCAGCATCGGCGATCGAGTCGAGCAGCCGCAGGTCGATCCGACCGGACAGGTGGCCGACCAGGCCAACGACCGGTCTGGGCAGGTCTAGCTGCACTGGCGCGAGCACTGCGCCGGCTGGGTCCGGCGGCGAGCAGCCGTTCGGGATCAAGACCGGGTCCGCGCCTAGCTCTGACCAGTGCTCGGCGAGTTGCGGGGATGCGACGACGACCAGATCCGCCTGGTCGAGTGCGCGCCTTTCCCGCGCCCGCAGCCAGTCAGCGGACAGGCCCATCAGGCCAGCGCCGGCCACGTAGTCGTCGGTCGCGTAGAGCACACTGACCGCGCCGTCCTGTCTGCCCGGCAGGACCTCCAGCTGAGTGGTCACCACCGCGCACGGCGTCATGCCGGTCCGGCGCAGGGCCCAGCGGAGCTGGGCACCGACGAGCGAGGTGGTGGTGGCGCGAATGCCTGGCCGGCTGAAGCCGGGCAGCGCGACCGGTGACAGCCGAGTGACTCGGTGACCGACGCTGGCGAGCGCGGGGGCAAACCGGTGGCTAACATCGGCGCGGCGCCCGGACGATGTCAGCGGCGACACCGGCCGGTCCACCCACAGGACGCTGGCGTGGCGCGTCATGGCAATGACGAGCGGACGGCCGGTGCCGGGCACTCCGCCCCAGGATGTGGCGTCGATCCAGACGATGTGCCGCGTTGTGGCGCAGCTGCCCGAGTTGTGCTTCATGCCGGCCGTGTCCCCCCGAGCTGGGCCGACGGCTCGGCGAGCGGGCTGCGCAGGATGGTCCGCATCGGGTACACCACTGGCAGGTAAGCAGCCATCGCGGCTGCGATCGCCGCTGCCAGCCCGGCAACTCCGTGGCCCGTCAGGTGGATCACCAGCAGCGATACCAGAGTCATGAGCGCGCCGCCGGTCAGCGGTCGCCTGCACGCCGTCAGGATTGACCTGCCGGAGACGCCGAGGCGGCGCTGCGCCCACAGGAAGAGCGGGCCGACCAGCACTGCAGCGACGAGCACATGACCGGCCCCGACGCCGACGATGCCATGTGTCCTGGCGCCGACGAGCAGGACAGGCACCAGCGCTGCTAGCCAGATCGCCTGGATCCACATGAGCGCATGGCGCTGGCCGCCAGCGGCCATGCAGTCGTAGACGAGTGCGTAGGCGACACGCAGCACGCCGAGGACGGCCAGCAGGCTCAGCACGGGCGCCGCCGGGACCCAGCGCTGTCCGTAGATGGCGTGGATTAGCGGCTCGGCCAGCGTCGCGAGCAGGATGCACGGCGGGAGAGTCACCGCCATGAGCACAGCCAGCGCCCTGGTGAAGGCGGCTGCCAGCAAGTCCGGCGAGTCGGCGACGCGAGAGAATCCGGCAAACGACACCCGGGCGGCAGTCTGCGCAATGCCGACCACCGGCCAGCTCGAGATGTTGAACGCGAGTTGGTAGAGGCCTAGCATCGCGGGTCCCAATGTTGCGCCCACGATCGCGGAGTCGACGTTGAACACCGCGAGCAGGAGCAGGCTGGCGCCGGCCAGCGGCAGGCCGAACCGGACCAACGGCTGCACATCGGTTCGCTGCCACCCTGGCCAGACGACGGGGGCCGCCAGCGCATTTGCGGCAAGCAGCGACATCGCGCAGCCAGCGACCGAACCCCAGGCGAAGCTCATCGCGCCATGGCCGGAGAATGCCAGCCACAGGGTGATGCCCGTGCTGACGACGAAGTTCACAAGGTCAACGACCATGCGCCGGCCCTGCGCGAACTCGCGGGTAAGCAGCGCGGCCGGCACGCACGCGAACCCGTCGATGATCACGCAGATACAGATGACGCGCACTACATCCGTGGCGTCGGGCGAGCCGAGGACGCTAGCTATGGCAGGCGCGGCGGGGTACAGGCAGGCATAAATCGCCAGGCTCGACACAACGGAGAGGGTCAGCACCGTCCGGGCGACTCTTCGAACGTCGGTGTCCCAGCGGATGATCGCCGCGCTGACGCCGAGCTCGTTGGCGCTCAGCAGCAACGCGAGTACGACCTGGGAGATCGCGTACAAGCCGAACACTCGCGGTCCGAAGACAGTGCGGGCGAGCACCGCGCCGACAACGAAGTTGCTGGCCCTGATCACGAACGTGTTCAGCATGCTCCAGCGAGCACCCGATCTGACCGCGCCGCCGAGGCTGCGGGATTTGGGGGTATCACGGCCTGGCCCTTGCGCGGGTTCGATCGCAGGGGCAGGAACGGGCGCCGGGACACCAGCCAAGACCGGATAGTCGGCCGTCCTAGCCTGGCCAGGCAGCGGCGGGACCTGCGTCCCCCGGTCGGCTGACCCCATCACGGTGCCAGCATCATCAGCGCAATTCCCCCCTGAGGTCGGTGCCGGCCGACCACCCCGCGGCACTGACTTCAGCTTGCGGCAGGACATTATCATTACCGTTGCGCCAGGCAGGCTGCCGGGCTGGCGAACGCGGCCAATGGCGTTACGCCAGGTCGAGTTCGTAGTGGTCGTAGGTCACGCCGCCCGCTCCGAACGACGTCTTGTACTGATAAAGGCCCTCGTCCAGGACCTGGCCCTGGTCGAGCGTGCTGGCGCCGAAGTCGAAGTATCGGCAGCCAAGGCTCCTCCCCAGTTCTATCGCGTGCTCCATCACCAGGTCGGTAGCAGCGGTTTCGCGACCCCGTGGCGTC
This sequence comes from Streptosporangiaceae bacterium, assembly GCA_030038715.1. Classification (GTDB taxonomy): domain Bacteria; phylum Actinomycetota; class Actinomycetes; order Streptosporangiales; family Streptosporangiaceae; genus JAJYUU01. The sequence continues at coordinate 614 of JASHSO010000602.1, read as the reverse complement.
GTCGCGGTGTACTGCATGTGCAGGACCGGGCCGGCCGAGAACAGCACGGTGCCGCCGACGAGTTCGGTGCCAATCTGCGCCGTTATCAGCTGGATCTCGGCCGGGAACCGCTGATGGAGCAGCCGGATCTCGGCAAGCGAGTGCACCGGGGCTACCCCGTGGCGGTGCGCAAGGTTTAGCTCGAGGATCTCCCAGAAGTCCGCGATCTGTGCCCAGTCCAGAGTGGTAGCCACGCCGGCAGCCATCGCCTGGGCGCGCGACCGCTTCCGCCGCTGCGACATTGGCCCGCGACAGGACAGGCAGATGGCTGCCGACAGGTCCGACCGGTAGCGGATGGCGGCAAGCCTGAACAGGGCGTAGCGATCATCTTCAGCCGGGCGCGAATGGTAGATCGCGGGCACGCACTTATAGCGGAGCCGCCGATAGCCGAGATCTCGGTAGTGGTCGGCGATGCCCGTCAGCGCGGCGACGACCTGCTCGCCGCGGACGGAGTCGTCGTGCACAATGCCTCCGTAGGTCAACCCGGGATGGCTGACGACGGTGCCGGGTTCGGTTAGATCCTCGGCCGCCGGGAAGACGCCGACGAGCCGACCGTGGCGGCCCTGGAGCACGAC
>JASHSO010000601.1 GCA_030038715.1 Streptosporangiaceae bacterium | reverse complement strand
GCAGATCTGCACGCCCTGCACCGTGGTGTGCAGGTCGGTCCTGATGTCATTGATCATGACGTTCATGTTCGAGCCCGCGAAGCTGCAAATGAACTAGGCCAGAGCCAGCGGCACCAGCATCCTTCGCGGCGAGACTGCGGCAGTCTGCCGCCCGGCGGCGCTCGTCACGTCCATGCGCAAACTCCCTTGCCCGCGGTCTCAAGGTCGGGGAACGCAGTCATGACAACGGTCACGCACACCCGTGCAGCAATGCATCACCCGCCGCGAGTGACGGCGAGGCGGACTGACTGGATTACCAAGCGATTGGCCTGCTGGAAAATGCCGCAGCCGGATGCCCCGGGGAATTCTGGCAGACTGACGACTTGCCGGTTTACCAGCGCTCCGACTCTGGGTGATATCAATGCTGAACCGCTCCATTGGAGAGTTCAGCGCGACCGGATGGCTGCGTGTGGGCAGCGACACCGCGTCCCCCGAGGAAGGTGCGGGTCGGGGCGTTGACAAGCTGCGTTAAATGTGCGGATTCGTCGTTGGCTCGCCCGGCGGCACAAGGCGGCCGGCGCGAGGGCATCGGGAATGTGTCGGCCGGCCGGATTGACTTGCGGCTGGCGGCCTGAATACTCTCGCTGCTGTCATGAGGGCCGCCACACTGCGATATTCCCTGCTCGGGATATTCCTGCTCGGCATCGCAATCGGACTGTTCATGGCCTGGCAGGCGAGCCATGTGCTATTCGGACTCGCGCTCGGGTCTACCATCATGGTCGCGGTGCTGCTCCTGTTCGCCCGGGATAACTGGCGCCAGACGAGCTCGCGGGGCCTCGACTCACGCGGTATCAGGCCCGATTCCCTCCGGCTCATTGTCGGGATGGATCCAGGCCTGCGACGCGAAATGGTCGGCATTGTCCCGGTCGCTCTGGTCCGGCGGATGTCCGGTCCCCGGATCCGGCCCTCGGCGGCTTCTCGGGCTCCCCTGACAAAGCCCTCCGCAAGCCGACGGACTCGCCGACGGGGCGACACGCTCCAGCCGTATGAGACCGTGACACTCGCCGCTGAACGCCATCGCGCAGGCATTGATGACGTGTTCGCCGCGCTGGACAGCGAGCTGATCGGGCTCGTCCCGGTGAAGAAGAAGGTGGAGGAGATCGGTTCGCTGCTGCTCATCGACCGGGCTCGGCAGCGGTTCGGGCTCTCCGCGTCCCGGCCGAACCTGCACATGTGCTTCACCGGGCCGCCGGGAACTGGGAAGACCACGGTGGCGATGATGATGGCCGATCTGCTCCGCCGGCTTGGCTACCTGGAGAAGGGTCATCTCGTGCATGCGATGCGCGACGACCTCGTGGCTGAGTACATCGGGCAGACCGCGCCGAAGACTAAGCAGGTACTCGACCGCGCCATGGGCGGCGTTCTGTTCATCGACGAGGCCTACACGCTGTACCGGGCTGAGGATTCGAAAGACTACGGTCAGGAGTGCATCGACATCCTCCTGCAGGTGATGGAGAACGACCGCGACAAGCTCGTGGTGATCCTCGCTGGTTACAAGGACCGCATGGATCGCTTCTTCGAGTCCAATCCCGGTATGAGCTCGCGCATCGCGCATCACCTGGAGTTCGCCGAGTACGACGTCGACGAACTGCTCGCGATCGGCCGGCTGATGCTGGACCGCTCCTCCTACTACCTGGCGGACGAGGCAGTGACGGCATTCAGCGAATACCTGCAGGTGCGGATGCACCAGCCCTGGTTCGCCAACGCCCGCAGCGTCCGGAACGAGCTGGAAAGTGCGCGGCTCCGGCACGCGCACCGCCTTGCGGCCGAACCGGGGCGGCATTTGAGCAGGGACGAACTGATGCGCATTGAGGCTGCGGACATCCTCCCCAGCCACGCCCGGGCAGGCCGCAGTACGCCGTAAGGTCCACTATGCGAACTGCGATCTTGTGGTGGCACCCACCGTCAGTGCGGCTGCGTCAACCGCGGGCTGGGGCGTCGGCCAAGGTGCCCCTGGGCACGATCCACTTATGCGGCTGACCGGTCGTTGCGGCGATGCACCCCGCAGGTTGTCAGGCAGTCCGCGTTACCTACGTGCGTGCGGTCGGTAAGGTTCCGGCAAACATGAGCGTTGTCGCTCATTGCGCTTGATATTGGTTTCGCGGGCCCACAGACCTTGCATCGGCCGCGAGCAGAAGGAGACGGCTCAGCACGAAGGCGGCGGTGTAGAAGCCGATCATGCAGTCTAGAAAGTGTGCGAGCAGGGCTCCCAAGTAGGTCGGGCCTCCCCAGGCGTTGACGGTCTGGTTGGGGTCAAGACCGCCGATGATCTGCATGCCCATCCGGAATGGGGCAAACAGGAGCACGAGGACCAGCGGTACCGCCGCGACGGCCCTGGCCAGGTTCGGCAGGGACAACCCTCCGGCGAGCCGGATGGTCTGGCGAAGCCGTGACACGCCGGTCGCCGAGAACGGGGCAGCCCAGAGGGAGAGCCTCCGCTGCCAGGCGGGCCGGCTGGAGCGCCTTACCTGGATGCCGATGACCACGGCAGCGGACGCGACCGCCAGGACGAGGTGAACCGTGATGGCGTTCGTGCCCGCCACGTGTTGCTCGATTCTGGGCGATCGGTGGGCGTATTGGGCCGCTCCCTCCGCGACCCCGGCCGCCAGCAGCGCCGCGAAGGCCGTGGCGGTGACCGGGGAAAGCCGGTAGCGGGGACTCCCTAGTTGCACGCCGGCATTGCTCAGGACACTCACCGCGCAGACCCTCCGGCCGCCGTCCCCCGCCAGTGGCCCAGGCGGCGGGTGAGAATGACCCCGGCAAACCCCAACCATGGGCCGAGGGTGGCGGCAAGCGCGAGCGCCCGCGCGGGAGTCGTCGGCGCCCACAGGATGTTCGCGGTCAGGCCGACACGCATGGACAGGTAGACCATGAAGCCCGACCACAGCAGCGATCCGAGAACAAGCGTCAGCCGCCGGTGACTCGAGACTCGCAGCTTTCCCGCGCCGACCGCCACGTCGAGGACCGCGCGAGGGGTGAGGCGGGTGTCTTCGAGGAGGGCGGCGAACTCCTCGCCGAAGGTCGCGCGCCACTTCTTGGGATACAGGGCGACGAGCAGGCGGCTCATCCCCATTGCAGCCGCGCCTTCCCTGTCTCGACGATCCGGGACCAGGTGGCGAGCTGTGCCTGCAGCGCCGCCCGGCCCGCGGCGGTGATCTCATATGGGCGGCGGCGGTCTTCGCTGTCCAGCGGGAGGATGAGACCGCGTTCCACCAGCTTGGTGAGTGAGCCGTACAGGGTTCCCGGGCCCAGGTTGATCCCGGTCTGCTGGCGGATGTCCTCGGTGATGGCGTACCCGTGCTTGGGGCCGTCGATCAGGGACAGCAGCACAAGCACCCCCGGCTCCCCGAACCGGGCCAGCCCGTCCTGGGCGCGTCCTTGTCTCGCCATACGTTGCATCGTATGACGTATTAACTAGGACGTCAACCGGGACCTGAGCCGGCGCGCACACAGTGATACGACCTGCCACCGACAAGCCTGGCCGTCGGTCGCGAGACTACGTCGGCCGTGTCGGCACCGCCCGATGACCAGCCATCCTCCGACAGTTCGTCGATCACATCACCGATATCGTCGCGTCCGGCAACGACAGCCCGTGGCAAGGAACTTATCGAGGTTGTCATCGCTCAGGGTCAAGATCACCGGCCCGGACCGGATAGTCGCGATTTTCCGCATACCCAGCTAGCTTCGGGCCAGCCAGAGGCCTTGGTAGGCCCGGCAACTGCACCCGGTAGGGCCGCCGAAGATCCGACTCGTACAATGACCAACTTGGTTGGTGGGGCTGAAGAGTGGGCCTAACGTGTCAGCACCCGAACCCTGGACTGGTTGTGGCCGGTCCGGAACTGGCGATCCAGTCAGTGCGGCT
>JASHSO010000600.1 GCA_030038715.1 Streptosporangiaceae bacterium | reverse complement strand
GCGCACGCCGCGCCGGACCCCGGCTCGGCGGCCAGTCGACGTGCGGATCTCCGACTGGAATGAGGTTTACACGCAGTTCAGCGCCGTCGACACCGAAGCTCAGGCTGGCCGGTGCATGGACTGCGGCATCCCGTTCTGCCACTCGGGCTGCCCGCTCGGCAACTTGATCCCGGAGTGGAATGACCTGGTCTACCGCGGCGAGTGGCGGACCGCTGCCGAACGGCTGCATGCCACCAACAACTTTCCCGAGTTCACTGGCCGACTGTGCCCGGCCCCCTGCGAGGCGGCCTGCGTACTCGGCATCTCCACTCAGCCCGTGACGATCAAGCAGGTGGAGGTGGAGATCATCGACCGCGCCTGGGCGGAGGGCTGGGTGCCGCCGCGGCGTCCTTCGCCGGCCGCGGTCGCCGCCGGCCACCGGGTCGTCGTCATCGGCTCCGGGCCGGCCGGGCTGGCTGCGGCCCAGCAGCTAACCAGGGCCGGGCACGAGGTGACGGTTCTCGAGCGCGCCGATGCTCCCGGCGGGCTGCTGCGGTTCGGGATACCTGAGTTCAAGATGGAGAAGCGGCACCTGGACCGGCGTCTGGTGCAGATGCTCGCGGAGGGGACCGAGTTTTGCTGCGGCGTGCACGCCGGAACCGATATCACTGCCGCGGAGCTGCGTCGCGACTACGCCGCGATAGTGCTGGCCTGCGGGGCCACGGTGGCCCGCGGCTTGCCCGTGCCAGGCTCCGATTTGGGCGGAATTCACCAGGCCATGGATTACCTGCCGGTGGCCAACCGCGCGGTGGCGGGGTCCTGCGTCCCGGCCATCTCTGCCCGTGGCCGGGACGTGGTCATCATTGGCGGCGGCGACACCGGCGCCGACTGCCTCGGCACGGCGATCCGGCAGGGCGCAGCCTCGGTCACCCAGCTGGAGATCCTGCCACGGCCCCCGAAGGAGCGGCCGCCAGGCCAGCCGTGGCCCGTCTACCCGGCGATCTTCCGGATTTCCAGCGCGCACGAGGAAGGCGGTGAGCGTGTCTACGCGGTGTCCACCCGGCGCTTCCTTGGCGACAAGTCCGGCCGGGTGCGGGCGCTCGAGCTGATGGAGGTCGAGCCTGGCGACGCTGCCTTTCACCAGCGGCCAGGAAGCGAGCGGGAGCTGCCATGTGACCTGGTCCTGCTAGCCATGGGTTTTACCGGGGCCGAACAGGGGCCGCTGGTCCGCGACCTCGGCGTGGACTTCGACGACCGGGGGAACGTGGTGCGGGACGGATCGTTTGCCACCTCGGCTCCCGGCGTCTTCGCCGCCGGGGACATGGGCCGCGGCCAATCGCTGATCGTCTGGGCGATCGCCGAGGGGCGCTCGGCCGCGGCGGCGGTAGACGCCTACCTGTGCGGTGAGACCGCGCTGCCCGCCGCGATCACGCCGAGCGCGCGCCCGCTGCGCTGAGCGCGCCCGCTGCGCTGAGCTCCATGGGGTAACGTCCACAGCATGCCGGCGGCCTACCTCCCGAGCCCGGCCAGGTCAGTGTGGCACCTGGGGTCGTTCGGCCTCGGGGGGTACGCCCTGGCCATGGTGGCCGCCGTGGTTGCCGGGCTGTGGCTGACCGACTTGCGCTACCGAAAGTCCGGCGGCCGGCCCGGCACCATACTCGACATCGCCACCGTGACGGTTCCGGCGGGCCTGGTCGGCGCTCGCGCCTATACGGTGTTCACCAGGTATCACCTGTTCTTCGGCGCGGGCCGCGACTGGACGAATGTGCTGCGGATCTGGGACGGCGGCCTTGGCAGCGCTGGCGCGGTAGCGGCGGGCGCCGTCGGCGCCTGGGCCTACTGTCGCCTGGCCAGGATCGACGTCGGCCCGGTCGCTCTCGCTGCTGCCCCGGCCCTGGCGGTGTCCGAAGCAGTGTCGGCGTGGGGCAACTGGTTCAGCCAGACCTTCTACGGGCGACCGACCACGCTGCCCTGGGCGGTCGCCATCGCGCCCGAGCACCGGGCGGCTGGCTACCAGGCATTCGCGACGTTCCAGCCGGTCTTCGCCTACGAGTCGGTGCTCGACCTGCTGATAGCGGTCGCCATCGGCTATGCGATCCGCAGGTACTCGCTGACCGGCGACCGCGCGCTGGCGCTGGAAGCAGTGCTCTACGCGGCCGTGCGGTTCTGCGCAGAGGCGCTGCGCATCGACTACTCGCCTCGGATGCTCGGGCTGCGGACTAACCAGGTCGCGATGGTCGCGCTGCTGCTGGCAGCGTGCTCGTACCTGGCCGTCAGGCACCGCCGCCGTCGCCCGGCTGCGCCGACAAGACCGCCCGAGCCTACCGGCCAGGCGCAACTGCAGCACTGACGGCACATGTTCCATATATGCCGTCAATACCTGAGTGCCTCGAGTGCCCCGAGTGGGATTCGAACCCACACTTTACGGCTTTTGAGACCGCAGGCTCTGCCGATTGGCCTATCGGGGCTTGGTCTACGCCGGAGGCGCTGAACGCTAATCTACCGGTCTCTCGGTACGCTCGGCTGGTGACCAAGACGCCTTTCAACGTCGTGATAGCCGAGGACGAGGCGCTGATCCGGCTGGACCTGCGCGAGATGCTGGAGGAAGAAGGCTACGTGGTGGCCGGCGAGGCCACCGACGGTAGTGCCGCCATTCAGCTGGCCGAGGAGCTGAAGCCGGACCTGGTGATCATGGATGTGAAGATGCCTGGTCTGGACGGGATTTCCGCAGCCGAGCAGATAACGGCCAAGCAGCTGGCGCCAGTCGTCATCCTCACCGCGTTCTCTCAGCGCGACCTGGTCCAGCGGGCCAGCGAGGCCGGCGCGATGGCTTACCTGATCAAGCCGTTTACCAAGGCCGACTTGGTGCCGGCGATCGAGGTCGCGGCCAGCCGGTTCGCGGAGATCGCGGCGCTGAACGCCGAGGCCGCGAGTCTGCGCGAGCGGCTGGAGGTGCGCAAGCTCCTTGACCGGGCCAAGGGCGTCCTGCAGGACCAGCAACGGATGACCGAGGCCCAGGCGTTCCGCTGGATCCAGAAGACCTCGATGGACCGGCGGCAGACGATGCGCTCGGTGGCCGAGGAGGTGCTGGCGAACGCCGAGGCCGGTTGCGAGTCGCGAGCACAAGCGGCCGCCGAGGCCCAGGATCGGCAAAAGCCGGAGCCGCCGCCGACTGTTTCATGATTCAGGAGAGTTTGGTGGCTCAGGGCCCCCAAACTCTCCTGTTAAAGCCCCTGCGGCATAAGGCTGGCCAGGAGAACCAGGGCTAAAGGGATAAATCGCTCGGTCGCCAGCTGCGAGTTTCCGCCTCCATCGGGGACTCCCCGCCGTGCGCCGATGGCAAGCGGGCGGGGCCGATCACGCAACCCCCCGTTGTAACCGGCGCCCGCCGCTTGCGCCGCCGGACGCCGGAAAAGCGGTCGACGGTCATGAGCCAGCTGACCTTTGGTGCCATGTCGGCCTTCCCCGGGTCGGCACGTTCTCTACTCGGTCATCAGGCTCTGTACTCAACGGTAGCGAGGCGCGACGCCGGTGCGCAAAGACACGGAGATTCACGTGAGGAATGGCGGGAAACATCCCGTCCGTCCGCTCGGGAGGTGCAGGCCAAGTTCACCCCGGTGGCGTGGCGCTTGCTGGCAGCATCTCACGGTGCAGGCAGCTCAGCCGAGCCGAGCAGACCCGTCGGCCAGCCTCGTCGGTGATCACGACGTCGTAGGTGGCCATCGTGCGCCCGCCGTGGGCTAGGATCGCGACACCCGTCACCAGGCCGGACGAGGCGGCCCTGTGATGCGTGGCGTTGATCTCGATGCCCACCGTGAACCTGTCCGGCCCAGCCTGCAACGCCGATCCGAGCGACCCCAGGGTCTCGGCAAGGACGCAGGACGCTCCGCCGTGCAGCAGGCCGTAGGGCTGGGTGTTGCCCGCCACCGGCATGGTTCCCACGACCCGCTCGGCGGAGGCCTCGAGGATCTTGATCCCCATCCGGCCGGTCAGCGTCTGCGAGCCCGGGTCATTGAACATGGCCTTGATCTGCTGCTCGCGGTCGTGGGTGTCCGGCACGGTGCTTCCTCGTTCCCTCGTCAGAGCCAACTGCATGACCTCGCTGCAGCATGCCATCTCGCGGGTGGTGGCGGCCGTGCAGCCCGGCGCACTGACGGACCCTGGCACTAGTATCTGGGCGTGGCAACCAAGGGCGAGGCAGCTAGCGCACCGGCGCGGCACCAGGACCGGCTCCTGCTGCTGGACGGACATTCGCTCGCCTACCGGGCATTTTTCGCCCTGCCTGCGGAGAACTTCTCCACCACGACGGGGCAGCCGACTAACGCCGTCTACGGCTTCACCGCGATGCTCATCAACGTGTTGCGAGACGAGCAGCCGACGCACCTCGCCGTGGCCTTCGACCGCAGCGAGCCCACGTTCCGGCACGAGCAGTACGTCGAATACAAAGCCACCAGGAAGGAAACACCTGCCGACTTCCGCAGTCAGCTGAGCCTGATCTTCGAGGTGCTCGACGCGCTGGGTATTCCGCGGCTGTCAGTGCCCGGCTACGAGGCCGACGACGTGATCGCCACGCTCGCGGCGCGGGCGGCCGGCCAGATGGACGTGCTGATCGTGACCGGCGACAGGGATCCGTTGCAGCTTGTCACCGACGAGGTGACCGTCCTCTACACGATGCGCGGCATCAGCGAGATGGCCCGGTTCACCCCGCAGGCGGTGACGGCGAAGTACGGGCTCACTCCCGCCCAGTACCCGGACTTCGCCGCGCTGCGCGGCGACCCCAGCGACAACCTGCCCGGCATCCCAGGCGTGGGGGAGAAGACTGCCACCAAGTGGATCGCCGAGTTCGGCTCACTGGCCGGGCTGGTGGACCGGGTGGACGAGGTCAAGGGCAAGGCCGGCGATGCCCTGCGCGAGCACCTGGCCGATGTGCTGCGCAACCGGCAGCTAACCGAACTGGTGCGCGACGTGCCGTTGGACGTGGAGCCGGCCGACCTGCTCCCGGTGCCGTGGGACCGCGATCAGATCCACCAGCTCTTTGACACGCTGCAGTTCAGGGTGCTGCGCGATCGGCTGTACTCGACGCTGCCGAACGGCATCAGCGGTCCGGCCGCGACGGGCGCGGTCACCGCGGGCGGCGAGGGGGGCTTCGACGTCACCGCAACCATGCTGCGCCCCGGCGAAGTTGCCGATTGGATTGAGCGGAACGAGGCGGAGCCGGGCCGGTCGGGCCTGGCCGCGAGCGGCACGTGGGGGCGGGGCACCGGCAATCTCACCGGGCTGGCCATCGCCGCGCCGGGCGGCGCCGCGGCTTTCATCGATCCGGCGCTGCTGACCGAGCCCGACGAGCAGGCGCTGGCGGCCTGGCTCGCCGATCCTGACCGGCCCAAGGCGCTGCACGACGCCAAGGGGCCGATGCACGCCCTGCGCGCGCGCGGCCTGGAGCTGCGGGGACTGACCAGCGACACCGCGCTCGCGGCCTACCTGGCGCTGCCTGGCCAGCGCTCGTTCGACCTGGCCGACCTCGTGCTGCGGTACCTGAAGCGGGAGCTGCGCGAGGCGTCGACAGCGACCGGCCAGCTCACCCTGGACGTACCTGGCGAGGACGAGGTGGCCTCAGCGCTGGCCCAGCGGGCGCAGGCGACAGCGGAGCTGGCCGACGCGCTCGACGCCGACCTTGCCGGCCGCGGCGCCACGCAACTGCTCGCCGATGTCGAGCTGCCGCTGGTCGGGGTGCTGGCCGACATGGAGCGAGCTGGCATCGCGGCCGACACCGACCACTTCGCGGGCATGTCGGCGAGTCTGGGCGGCGAGGTGAAGGCGGCAGAGCAGGCCGCGTTCGCGGCCGTTGGGCACGAGTTCAACCTGGGCTCGCCCAAGCAGCTGCAGGACGTGCTGTTCACCGAGCTGAGCCTGCCGAAGACCAAGCGGATCAAGACCGGATACACCACCGATTCCGAGGCCCTGACGGGCCTCCTGGTGCAGACCGGCCACCCGGTGCTCGAGCACCTGCTCCGGCACAGGGACGTCGCGAAGCTGAAGAGCATCGTGGACTCGCTGATCCCAATGGCCGACGCTGACGGCCGCATCCACACCACGTACAACCAGACGATCGCGGCGACCGGTCGGCTCTCCTCCACCGACCCGAACATGCAGAACATCCCGATCCGGACCGAGGAGGGCCGGAGGATCAGGCGCGGATTTGTCGTTGGCACGGGCTATGAGTGCCTGCTAACCGCCGACTACAGCCAGATCGAGCTGCGGATCATGGCTCACCTGTCCGGTGACAAGGCACTGGCCGCGGCGTTCACCTCCGGGCATGACTTCCACGCGGCGACCGCCGGGCGGGTGTTCGCGCTCCCGCCGGAGCAGGTGACCCCGGAGCTGCGGAGCAAGGTCAAGGCGATGAACTACGGCCTGGCCTATGGCCTTTCGGCCTACGGGCTGTCCCAGCAGCTGCGGGTTTCCACCGAAGAGGCGCGCGGCTACATGGAGGAGTACTTCGAGCGGTTCGGCGGTGTGCGCGACTACCTGCGCGACGTCGTGGCCAGGGCGCGGATGGACGGCTATACGCAGACGATGCTGGGCCGCCGTCGGTACCTGCCTGACCTGACGTCCGATAACCGGCAGCGCCGCGAGATGGCGGAGCGGATGGCGCTGAACGCGCCGATCCAGGGCTCGGCGGCCGACATCATCAAGGTTGCGATGCTCGCCGTGCACCACGGGCTTGCGCGGGCAGGCCTGCAGTCGCGGATGCTCCTCCAGGTGCACGACGAGTTGCTGTTCGAGGTGGCGCCCGGTGAGCTCGATCAGCTGCGTGGGCTGGTCAGGACGGCGATGGGCGGCGCTGCCGGGCTCAGCGTGCCGCTGGAGGTGTCGATGGGCCAGGGCCGCAGCTGGGCGGACGCGGCGCACTGAGCCCCCATTGGAGGCACGGCTTGGAGACGCGGCTGCGCGGACTGGACGGCCCGGTCGAGCTGATCAGGGACTCGTGGGGCGTGCCGCATTGCCGGGCAGTGACGGAGCACGACGCATTCTTCGCCCAGGGCTTCGCGCACGCCGCAGACCGGCTCTGGCAAATGGACTACGACCGGCGGCGCGGCCTCGGCCGCGCCGCCGAGGTGATCGGGCCGGGTGCCGTCCCGTCGGACTCGCTGCACCGGCGGCTCGATCTCGCGGCGAGCGCACGCCGCGACGTCGCGCGGCTCTCACGGGCAGCTCGCGACATGCTGACCGCGTATGCGGCAGGCGTGAACGCCGTGATCGAGTCGCGCGGGCCCGCCTCGTGGGAGTCATGGGAGCCGTGGCACTGCCTGGTGCTGTACCGGGTGCGGCACTTGACCATGGGGTCGGCGGCCGCGAAGCTGTGGCGGGCGGTGGTGGGCGAGGTACTCGGTCCGGTCGCCGCCAGGAGGATGGCCCGCATCGGGTGGCAGCTTGCCTGCGTGCCGCCAGGCGAGCGCTGCGAGGCCGCGGTACCGTCCTGGGTTGGCATGGACGAGGGCGGCAGCAACAACTGGGCGCTGGCCGGCACCCGAACCGCCTCCGGCCTGCCGCTGCTAGCCGGCGACCCGCACCGGCCACTCGAGGCTCCGAACGTTTACGTCCAGGGACATGTGTCGTGCCCGGAGTGGGACGTCCTCGGTCTCTCGATCCCCGGCGTGCCCGGATTCTCGCATTTCGGGCACAACGCGCGGGTCGCCTGGTGCATTACCCACGCGATGGCCGACGACCAGGACCTGTACCGGTTCACCGACGGGTCGGCCGGGTCGGGCGACGTGAGGACCGAGATGATCGCCGTTCGCAACAGCGACCCGGTGCGCATCGAGGTCCGGCGCAGCGATCGCGGGCCGCTGGTGACGGACGAGCTGGCACTGGCCTGGACGGCGATGGCCGAGCCGAACACCGGACTCGACGTGCTGCCCGCCATGTTGCGCGCCCGGTCGGTGGCTGAGCTTTTCGAGACCATGCGGCCGTGGGTGGAGCCTGTCAACAACCTGCTCGCGGCCGATACCGACGGGAGCATCGGATATCTAACGCGCGGCCGGGTGCCTGTCCGCGCCAGGCCCGAAGCGGTCTGGGGGCCAGCGCCAGCTGGTGACCCGTCGTACGGCTGGCGCGGTTGGGTCCGCTTCGCCGAGATGCCCCAGCTACGCAATCCGGACAACGGGTTCCTGTTCAGCGCGAACAACCGGATCCTGGCCGCGGACTCGGGTCCCTACCTCGGCCTGGACGTGGCCGACCCCTGGCGAGCCACCCGAATTGTGGACGCGCTGAAGGCGATGTCCGTGGCGACCGTCGAGGACATGGCCGAGTTGCACCGCGATGTGGTCTCGCTGCCCGCCAGGCGGATCACGCGGCTGCTAGGCGAGTGGCCGCCGCTGGCAGGCTGGGACGGCGCGATGGAGCCGGCATCGACAGCTGCCGCCGCGTACTCGGTGCTCCGCCGGGAGCTCGCACTGCTCGTGCTCGAGCGGACGGGTCTGGCGGCGCACGTCGAGCATCCGTGGAACCGGCTGATGCCAAATATCCGAGCCGAGTCGGTGGTCTGGCGGGTGGTCTTCGATCACCTGACGGCAGGAGATGAATCCCTGCTTGGCGGCTGGTCGTGGCGGCGCACGCTGACCGAGGCCGTACGCCGGGCCGAGGGCGCGTGGAGTGGTGAGCCGTGGGGAGAATTGCACGCCACGGGCCAGCGGCACCCGCTCGGCAGGACAGAGCTCGACCCGCCGTCGGTGCCGTACGGCGGCGACATGG
>JASHSO010000599.1 GCA_030038715.1 Streptosporangiaceae bacterium | reverse complement strand
CACCGCGGCCACGCACGCCCGCGGCGAGGAGAACACGGCAAAGAACGCATCCCCCTGGGTGTCCACCTCCTCGCCGGCGTGGGCGACCAGGGAAGACCGGATCAGCGCGTGATGGCCCGCGAGCACTTGCGCGTAGTCGCCTTCCCCCAGCCGCCGCAGCAGCGCCGTCGAACCCTCAATGTCGGTGAAGAGGAAGGTGAGGGTTTCCACGGACACAGCGTAAGAGGCCGGCTCCGGCCGTACCACCGCAGGCACATCACCAAGCCGGACCCGCTCACCCGAGCATGTCCCGCTGCCGACCGGCACGGCACCGATCACCCGCACCGGTATGCCCTCGGCTGCATCTGTGCGGTCGATGCATAGCTGGGGCATAGGTGGTCAGCTCCGTTCGGTCTCGGTGCGCCGGATCAGCCCGTCGAACAGGGCGGCCGGCCTGCCCGTGGTCACCGGCGTGGTTGCGCTCGCGGACCAAAACGGGGTCCATCCCGACCGTGAGCGGACAGGTACCCACTGGCGGCTAGCTCGTCTCACCGGTGGAGCTGGCTGTTCCCGCGCAGGAAGGGCAGGCCCGGCTCGCGGCTGGGCAAGTGCTCGGGTGGCCGGCCTTGCCCGGCGGTGCGCCTTGCGGGAAGGTAACGCCCTCGCGACCTGCTGCACCCTGGACGGCGGCTGACCAGCGGGTGCGGCTGCTCGCGTCGCCGCTCATCGGCTGCAGCGGCCGGACGGCGGCTGGAGCTGCGCTCGGGCATGCAGCCGAAGCGCGGCTGCTGGACTTAGTCGATGTTGTGGAGAGCTTGCGGTCCGCTGAGGGGACCCTGGTCTGCTGGCGGGCGGGTGGCAGCTACCCGGGTCCGACCGGGACGTCGGCCGCGGACTGCAGGCGTGGAAGGCCGAGGCGGTTGACTGGGAAACGACCGGGCCAAGGCGCCATCCCGTCGCATGTCCTCGTCGTAGTCATCGCGCGCAGACCGGCCGCTCGTCTTGACCAAGCCCCCTCGCCTTGGCCAAGCGAGCGCGGCGTGCTTTCACGTAGCGGCGGTGGCTGACGGCGCGCCTGCAATGCCGCCAATCGTCAGCCGAACGCATAGGTGTCCGTCAGGGTGACCGTGGGCCCGGTAGGCGCGTTCTGCGCGATCAGAGTGTCCGACCCGGCGGCGGGCAACGTGGCTGGTGCAGTGTAGGTGATCTGCAGCTGGCCAGAGGAGTCGCTGACGAATGGCTCGGGTGTAGCGGTCAGGGCCTGGTTGTAGCCGCTTGCGACGATCGCTGTGCCGCCACCGGGGGCCGGATTGAAGGATAGCCAGACCGGGAGGCTGGGTTCCTCGGCGGGCAGGCCACCCGGCCCGTAGAACGTCAGCGTGACGATGACCTTTTGCCCGGGTTGGAGGCCGCTGCCGATGGGGTCCGGTGACCAGCCGTAGGGTGTCGCGTTGGCCGTTCCGGTCGTCACGCTGATCTGGGCTGAGCCGGTGCCGACGGCATCGGACGCCGACACGGTGATCGTGTAGGTGCCAGGCTGGCCATAGTGGTGGGCTTGCGGAAAGAACCCGTGAGTCGTGTGGCCGTCGCCCCAGTTCCAGGTGAAATCGCCAGCGTGCGCGGGTCCGGGGGTGGCGACGCCGTTGAGGCTGACGGTGTCCCCGTCGGCTCCCGTCACGTACGGGGTGGCCAGGATCACTATTGGCGGACCGATTGCATAGCTCCACGACTGCTGCTCCACGGCACCTGTCGGGTCTTGCCAGAACAGCGTGATGCTGCCGTCACCCGAAGCGGTGGGGGTGAACGCCTGGTCTGGGCTGGCGCTGTCGGACGGGGTGAACAAGCTACCGCCCCAGCCGACAAACGTGTCACCGGCCGGGCCTTTCCACGAGCAGGTAACCGTGTCGCCCGCGCCAATGGTCGTACCGTTGCCGGGCGAGCACTTGCCGAGCTTGGTGGCCGGGCTAATGGTGTAGGTGAACGTCTGGGTGTGGTAGTTGCCCTGGGCGTCGTCCCAGGATCCAGTGATGGTCCCGGTGCCGGTGGTCAGCGCGGTGAACGTCTGCACGGCGACGAAGCTCGTACTCGGGCTGAACTCATCGCCGCCCCAGCCGGTGAACCGGTCGCCCTTCGCCGGGTGATAGCGGCATGTCACGATCGCGCCGACCTCGACGGCAGTGCCCGACTTCGGTGAGCAGGTGACGACCTGGCCGGCAGCCGCCGCAGTGCCTATCCCGGTCGTCGCTGCAACAGTCAGTCCGGCGGCCACCGCCGCGATGATGGCGAGCAGTCGGCTACTCATCGGGCGACCTCCAAGTACGGCAGCCGTGTTGCTGGCCCATACCGTAACGGCGCCAGGGCCGCGGCGAATGGGTAGAAATACCTATTCGGCATCGCTCCCTTGCGGAGCGCCCGGCAGCCTGCGCCCGGTTAACAGAGCGGCGCCGCCGCTCCTTACCGGCGAAGCTCGGCAGGCCATGCTGAGCCTCACGGCCCTACCCCAAGCCACAGGCCGAGCGCGTAACTGATCTCCTCGCGGCGCGGCCTGGCGGCGCCAGCCAAGTCGGCCAACGTCCACGACATCCGCACCACCCGGTCTACACCTCGGGCGCTGATCTGACCTGTGTCCATAGCCCGCTCGAGCGGCGCCAGAGCCCCTGGCATCGGGCGGAAGTGTCGGCGCAGCTCACTGCCCGGTATCTGCGCGTTCAGGCGCCAGCGAGTGGCGGCTAGCCTGCGCGCCGAGCGCTCCCGCGCTTCGGCCACCCGCGCGGCGACCACCGAACTGGGCTCGGTGAGTT
>JASHSO010000598.1 GCA_030038715.1 Streptosporangiaceae bacterium | reverse complement strand
CGGCGGGCGGGTGAGAGGGCTGGCCGGGCGGCGGTTAGCGGGCCCGGGCGGGGGCTGGTCGGCTGTCGGGCGGGCTGGTTAGTCGGGGAGTCCGCCGGACTAGTTACTGGCTGCCTGGCGGCGTGATGCGCGGGAACTGTCCGGTTGGCGCGCTGGGATACTGGACCGTGCTGTCCGACCCCGGGAACTGCTCGGCTGGCGCGCTGGGATACTGGACCGCGCTGTCCGACCCCGGGAACTGTGTCCCGACCGTCGGGAACTGACCGGTGCCAGGGTCGACCGGCTGGGTGGCGGCAAACGGGTCGTAGTAGTCTTCCGCGCCGCTCAGGTCGGGTAGGTCGGCGGCGGCGAGCATCGAGAATCGTCCTACCGCTATCGCGGCGACGAACAGCGTCAGTGCGCCGAGTCCGCCAAAGAACGCGACCGATTCCGCGTAGGTCCTGACTGTGGTAGGCCCGAAGTAGGCTCCGGCCGAGGTCAGCGGGGTACCGACGGTGATCGACGGCCTCTTCAGCACGACAGTGACGATGCCTTCACCCACGATGAACCAGGCACCGCCGATCGCGG
This sequence comes from Streptosporangiaceae bacterium, assembly GCA_030038715.1. Classification (GTDB taxonomy): domain Bacteria; phylum Actinomycetota; class Actinomycetes; order Streptosporangiales; family Streptosporangiaceae; genus JAJYUU01. The sequence continues at coordinate 10,837 of JASHSO010000598.1, read as the reverse complement.
CGAGGACGCCGCCGATGACGCCGACGCCCCGGTTGCGCGTCGCCAGCACCAGCAGCCCGCCCACCAGCGCGGCCGCACCCGGCGCTACGGAGTAGTACAGCCTGCCTGTGGTGTACCCCCACGCCTTGTCCGGCGTGAAGCCGAAGTGCAGGTAGGGGCCGACAAACGGGGCCAGGCCTCCCCACAGGGCGAGCAGGACCAGTATCACTCCGCAAACTGCTCCGCGACTTCGCGGAATACCGCCGTGACTGTTCATCACCGCCTGCTCTCTAACAGAACTGGATTGCTTAAAGACTTGCATACGCTGTGCGCTCGGCGATCCGTACCTTCGGCAAAGTGCTGGTAAATCGGTCAAGAAGAGGGCTTCAGGCCATGTCTGCCTGCGCCGCGGTGCAGGTAGGGTCGCGCTCGTGGACGTCCGCAGGCTCACCCCGCGTACTGATGCGGTGCTGGCAGACCCGCGGCTGGCCGAAGCCGAGCAACGACTCGGTCGCGACATCGTACTGGCTGCGGTGCGCCGCGCGCAGGATCTAGTGCGGGCGGGCGAGATCGAGCCGGGCACGGCGGCCGACACCGCAGTAGCCAGCCTGCCGCCGACTGCGGCCAGCCTGACGCCGGTCATCAACGCGACCGGCGTGCTTTTGCACACCAACCTTGGCCGGGCTGCACTGTCGGAGGCTGCGCGGGCCGCGCTCCAGACGGCCGCCGGATGCACCGACCTGGAATTCGACCTGGCCGCTGGCTCGCGCGGTCGGCGCGGCCGCGGAATGCTGGCTGCTCTAGCCGCCGCGGTGCCTGCCGCCGAGGCCGTGTACGTGGTGAACAACAACGCGGCGGCGCTCGTGCTCGCGGCAACGGCGCTCGCGCAGGGCGCCGAAATTGTGGTGAGCCGTGGCGAGCTCATCGAGATCGGCGATGGGTTCCGGCTGCCCGACCTGATCGAGTCGACCGGCGCGAGGATCCGCGAGGTAGGTACGACCAACCGGACCAGCGCAGCTGACTATGCAGCCGCCATCGGGCCGCAGACGGGATTCGTCCTCAAGGTTCACCCGTCGAACTACAGGATCGAGGGCTTCACCGCGAGCGCTTCGGTCGCGGACCTCGCCGGGCTCGGCGTTCCGGTGGTCGGCGACATTGGCTCGGGTCTGCTGGCGCCGCACCCGTCGCTGCCCGACGAGCCAGACGCAGCCAGCTGGCTGCAAGCAGGTGCGACGCTGGTGACGGCCAGTGGCGACAAGCTGCTCGGCGGTCCGCAGGCAGGGCTCATGCTCGGCCGCTCCGACGTGATCTCGCGGCTGGCCAGGCATCCGCTTGCGCGGGCGCTTCGGGTGGATAAGCTCGCGGTCGCAGCGCTGGAGGCAACCTTGGTCGGCCCGCCGGTTCCGGTAGCCGAAGCGCTGGCCACCAACCCTGCCGCGCTCAGGCAGCGGGCGCTCCTGATGGCCGGGAACCTGGCGCATGCTCACATCGACGCGCGAGTAGAACAGACGGAGGCCGCTGTCGGCGGTGGCGGGGCGCCTGGGCTCGGAATCCCGAGTGCGGCGGTGAGCCTGCCGGAGGGGCTTGCCCACCCGTTGCGCGTCGGCGATGCCGTGCGCGGCGGCGTGCGGCCGGCGGTGGTGGGGCGTGTCGAGAATGGCAGGCTGCTGCTGGACCTGATCGCGGTCGCGCCCGCCGATGACGAGGTTCTTGTCGCTGCGGTCCTGGCCGCAGCAGGCTAGCGGCGGGAACTCGGGGTGAGTGCATGCACGTCGTGGTGACAGCCGGGCACGTGGACCACGGCAAGTCGGCGCTGATCCGTGCGCTCACCGGTATGGAGCCGGACAGGTGGGCCGAAGAACGCCGCCGGGGGATGACGATCGACCTCGGATTCGGCTGGCTGACCCTGCCGTCGGGCGAGCAGATGGCGTTCGTCGACGTACCAGGGCACGAGCGCTTCGTCACGAACATGCTGGCCGGAGCCGGCCCGGTGACCGCTGTGGTGTTCGTCGTCGCGGCCGACGAAGGCTGGATGCCCCAGTCGGCCGAGCACCTGGCGGTCGTCGATGCACTGGGCATTCGCAGCGGGCTGCTGGTCGTGTCGAAGAGCGACCTGGCCGATCCGGCGACCGCTATGGCGCAGGCGGCCGAGCGGATAGCGCCTACCAGTCTCGGCATGCTTCCCGCGGTGGCCGTCAGCGCGGTGACGGGCGCTGGCATCAGTGAGCTCAAGACCGAACTGGACAAGCTCGCGCAGACACTGCCCGCTCCCGATCCCGGGGCTGCGGTGCGGATCTGGATAGACCGGGCGTTCAGCATGACCGGCAGTGGCACAGTCGTGACCGGTACGCTGCCCGCCGGCACCGTCCATCGCGGCGACGAGCTCGTGGTGACTCCGGCGATGCGGCCGGTGCGCATCCGCGAACTCCAGTTGCTTGGCCAGTCGGCGGAATCTGCATCGGGGACGGCGCGGGTAGCGCTGAACCTGCGTGGGATCACCAAGGACGCGCTGCGCCGGGGAATGGCGCTGGTGCAGGCTGGCCGCTGGACGCTCACAGACGTGGTCGACGTCAGGATCGTGGCGCGGCCGCGCTCGGCGGCGGAGCTGACCGGCGCGTCAGCGGCCGACCCGCAGACTGTGGCCGGGCTGCCGCGGACCGTCACGCTGCACGTGGGCTCGGCACGCGGCCTGGCACGGGTGCGGCCGCTCTCGCCCGCTCTCGCCCGGTTGACGTTGCAAGACCCGCTGCCGCTGCATGTGGGTGACCGAGTGCTGCTGCGCGATCCTGGCAGCCGTCGGGACGAACGCGGGCCTGCGGTGGCCGGCGCGGTCGTACTCGACGTGGCTCCTCCTGCGCTGCTACGGCGCGGCTCGGCTGCGGCAGCCGGGCGGCAGCTTGCTGTCTGGCCGGACCTGCCCACGGCTGCGAACCTGCTGGCTCGGCACGGCCTGCTGCGGGCGAGCACGATGCTGGCCATGGGCGTGACCGACCATCCGAGGCCCGTCGCCGGCGAGTGGCTGGCCGACCCGCAGCGCTGGCGTTCGCTGAGCGACCGGCTTGGAGAGGTGCTGGCGACGCACGCGGCGGCCGAGCCGTTGTCGGCTGGGATGACGGTGGATGCTGCCCGGGCGGCGCTCGAACTGCCAGACCGGAGGCTCGTTACGGCGCTGGCCCGGCCTCCGATCCGGGTTTCCTGCGGCGTGTTGCAGATAGCAGAGCAGGTCGGCCAGGGCGAGGGTCCCGGCCTGCCGGAGCCGTTGCAGGCCGCACTGCAGGTATTGCGGGCAGATCTGGCCGCCGCTCCGTTCATGTCGCCAGACGCCGAACGGCTGCGCAACCTCGGCCTCGACAACCGCAGCCTGGCAGCCGCCGTTCGCGCCGGGGAGCTGATTCGGATCAGCGAGCAGGTCGTGCTCGCCCCCGGGGCCGACGTCGCCGCCGCGACTATCCTGGCCAAGCTCGAGCAGCCGTTCACCGCCGCCCAGGCGCGCGAGGCGCTCGGCACGACCCGGCGGACCGCGATACCGCTGCTTGAGTACCTGGACCGGGCCGGGATGACCGAGCGGCTAGCCGATGACAGGCGAGTGACAAGAACGGGAAACGTGCCGGCGCAGACCGCAGCGGCCCGCGCCGACCAGGCCGCCGAGGCCGCGTCGTTACAGCCCGGCGAATCTGGTAGCTGACCAGCTACCAGCCTCAGCCGGCGGCTCGCCTGCCAGGATCCACTTTGCCAGGACCGCGGCTGTAACGGGCGCGTTGAGGATGCCGGTGCGGAAGTGACCAGAGGTCAGCCAGGCATTGGCCAGGCCCGGCACCCTGTCGATGACCGGGCGCCGGTCGGGATGCCGGGGCCGGAAGCAGTGCCACTGATAGGCGATGCCGACATCGCGCAGAGCCGGGAGCACTGTGGCGAGGCCTTCGGCGATCGACTCGATGACGTCGCGCCGCACAACCGGAGTTTCGTCACCGATGTCGAAGGTGCCGCCCGCCAGGAGCTGCCGGTTCTCGATCTGGGTGGCCAGGGGCGCCACGATCCCCGGCAGCGTGACATCGGTCTGATTGGTGACCAGCAGGTGTCCCTTGACCTGTTCGGACGGGATGTCAAGCTGCAGGCCGTCCAGTACGGGCGGCCTGCCCGTCGCGAAGACGACGGCGCCCGGGCTGATCACCCCCGCCGATGTTCCCACTCGAATGATGCGATCGCCCTCGATCTCGACGCTGGTGGCCGCGACGCCGGTCGCGACCGCCGGGATCCCGGCGGCGATCCTGGCGACCGCGCGCAGCGGATTCACCCTGCCTTGCCGGCGTATCAAGGCACCCTCCATCGGACGGGCCAGGCCAGGGACCAGCTCGGCCACCTGGCCCGGGTTCAGCCACTCGACGGCGCGCGGCTGGTGGGCGGCATATCCGCTGTCATGCGGCGCCAGTCCGATCCAGTCGAGTTCCACGAGCCCAACCCCGCCGGGAACGCCCTCTTGCAGTTCCCGCCACCGCTGAAGCCCGGCACGCTCCAGGTCGACGAACGGCTCTGGGTCGCTCCACTGATGTGGCTCGGGGATCAGCAGGCCGGTGGCGCCTCCGGTGGCGCCGGTGCCCAGGCGGCCGGTCTCGATGAGCAGGACGTCGCCGAGGCCGGCCTGGCTGCATGCGCCAGCGGTGCAGGTCCCGGCGATGCCGCCACCGATCACCAGCACGTCAGGAGTCGCTCCTGCGACGTCGGCGTCGGAGCGGCCGAGCGTAGCGCGCTCTTCGTCGGTGAGCTGGTCACGCCAGATGGCGCCGGTCACGGTCATGCAACCATCCTGGATGATCTGGCCGCCGACAAACTATCGGGCTCGGCTGCCTGTCCGGCGTGATGCACTGGTGCACCCGCACAAGACCGCCGAGTGAATCGTAGGCGACGGCAGGTCCCCCGCGTGGCAGCACGCCGGACGCCGCAGGGGACTGCGTCGGGCGAAGTTATCGCGAGCCTGAAACCTCGAAGCAACAGGCGGTTCGCTGGCGGGTAACAGTGATGCGCCATCCTGAGGTTATGAGCTCGCATCCAGAGCAGCCCACGCAGCGCAGGATCGCGCTGATAGCGCATGACAATAAGAAGGGCGACATTGTCGAATGGGCCAGGTTCAACCGGCAACTGCTGGCGCAGCATGACTTGTGCGCCACCAGGACAACCGGACAGCTGCTGATCGAGAAACTGGGCCTGCCGATCGAGTGCCTGCTCAGCGGGCCTCTCGGCGGCGATCAGCAGATAGGTGCACGGATCGCCGATGGCGAAGTCGACCTGCTGGTCTTCTTCTGGGACCCGCTAGAGCCACAGCCGCACGACCCCGACGTCAAGGCTCTGCTCCGGCTGGCCGTGGCCTGGAACATCCCGGTGGCCTGCAACCGTTCCAGCGCCGACTTCATGATCTCGTCGCCGCTGTTCAGTCGGCAGTACGAGCGCCTTCAGCCGGATTTTGCGGACTATGTCTCACGCGGCTGGTCCGCCGTGACCGCGTCGGCGGACCAGGTGGCGTAGCGACTCAGCGGACGCGCTGGCTGGTTTGGACCGGCCCGGACCGCTGTGCAGGTGCGGGCCGGGCCGCCGACGGGCAACCCCGTTCCCAAAGAAATGCTCCCGGCGGGAAGTAACAGCCCCATGCGGTTGCTGACACACCCGTGGCCGCAATAGGAACGCTGTGGGTCACGGCGCCTTATGGTGTAGAGGCTGAGATCCAGCTGCCGCACGATGCGCAGACGACCTGGGAGCTGCCATGCCGCTGACCGACCAGTTCGGCCGGACGGCGACCGACCTGAGGGTGTCCCTCACCGACAGGTGCAACCTGAGGTGCGCTTACTGCATGCCGGCCGAGGGGCTGGACTGGCTGCCGAAGCCCGAGCTGCTGACCGACGACGAGCTCGTCAGGGCCGTGGGCGTGGCCGTCGCCATGCTCGGCATCAGGGAGGTGCGCTTCACCGGCGGGGAGCCGCTGTTGCGCCGCGGCCTGCCGGGCATCGTCGAGCGGGTGGCCGGGCTGTTGCCGCGGCCGGAGATCTCGCTGACGACCAACGGCATCGGCCTGGACAGGCTGGCCGGGCCGCTGCGCGCCGCGGGACTCGACCGGATCAACGTTTCCCTCGACACGCTGTCTCGCGAGACCTTCGTCCAGCTAGCCCGGCGGGACAGGCTGGATGATGTGCTGGCAGGCTTGAAGGCGGCAGCGAGCGCGGGCATGACTCCGGTGAAGGTCAACGCCGTGCTCATGCGCGGAGTCAACGACCAGGAGGCGCCCGCGCTGTTGCGGTTCTGCCTGGAGCATGGGTATCAGCTGCGGTTCATCGAGCAAATGCCGCTGGACGCCCAGCACGGCTGGCGGCGTGCGGAAATGGTGACCGCCGACGAGGTCCTTGCTGCGCTCAGCACCGAATTCACCCTCACCCCGGACGATCCAGCCGGGCGGGGATCTGCGCCAGCCGAGTGCTTCCTCGTCGACGGCGGACCCGAGCGAGTCGGCATCATCGGCTCGGTCACCAGGCCGTTCTGCGGCGCGTGCGACCGGATCCGGCTCACTGCCGATGGTCAGCTGCGGAACTGCCTGTTCGCCACGGCCGAGAGCGACTTGCGCACGCCGCTGCGGGCCGGGGCGTCCGACGACGAGCTGGCCGCGGTGTGGCAGCGGTGCATCCGCGCCAAGCTGCCAGGTCATGGCATCAACGATCCTGACTTCCTGCAGCCTGCCAGGCCCATGTCGGCCATCGGCGGCTGACAGGCAGCTGGTACCGATGCCGCCGGCCGGGCCGGTGCCCGAGTTCGACACCGTCATACTGGCGGGTGGGGCCGCGACCAGGATGGGCGGTGCCGACAAGCCGGGACTGGTGGTCGGCGGAACGGCGATGGTGGTGAAGGTTGCGCTCGCCGCGGTAGCCGCCGGTGCCAGTCGGCTGATCGTGGTCGGACCTGAGCGACCCGGCGTAGTGCAGGAGGGGCTGAAGGCCGCGGCCGGCGCGCTTGCGGACGGGGTGATCGCGGTCCGGGAGGAGCCGCCCGGGGGCGGACCGGTTCCCGCCCTGCGCTGCGGGCTTGCCCAGGTAACCGCGCCGTGGCTGGCGCTGCTCGCTGCTGACCTGCCGTTCCTAACCGGAGCGCAGCTCAGCGGGCTGCTGGCGGCGGGACAGGGCACGGTAACCGAGGGAGCAGCGGAGGCCAGGACCGCTGCAGCCGGGGTCGCAGTGGCGGGTCCCGCGGTGGGAGGTGCCGTAATCGGAGGGGCCTCGGCCGGAGGGGCCTCGGCAGCGGGCGCCGTAGGCGCCGTCCTCGCGGACGACTCCGGCCGCCCGCAGTGGCTGGCGGGCTGCTGGCGCGCTGGGGTACTGCGGTCGTCGCTGGCCGGCTACGGGGGCGACTCGCTGCGGGCGTTGCTGGCGCCGCTTCGCCCGGTGTTGGTGACCGCGGTCGCGCCGGCGGGACCGCCGCCGTGGCTTGACTGCGACACGCTTGAGGACCTCGCGGTGGCCCGCGCCGCTGCGGCGAACGGAGAGTTATGAGCGCACTAGATGACTGGACGGCCGCGGCCTGCGCCGAGGCGGGTGTCGAGCCGTCCAGCGTGGCGATCCGGACTGTACTGGATCTGGCTCGGGACGTGGCGCACCAGGTGGAACGGCCCGCCGCGCCGGTGACCGCGTTCGTGGTTGGGGTCGCCGTCGGGTCGGGGCGGTCGGTCGATGAAGTTGCGGGCCTGATCCGAGAGCTTGCCCTTCGCTGGGGGGAGCGGGGCGCTTCCGACGAGAGCTAGACTTGCCAAGCCGGACCATCGCGATATATCGTTGACCTATCAGATTGCTTCGGCGACAGTCTGGATAGGTCCAGCGTGTGATGTGGCCGGAGCCTAGGGGCACTTCGAGGAGGAGTAGCACCATGCATTACGAGGACAACAACGAGGGCCGCAGACGTCGGCGTCGGCCGGGTGGCTGGGAGCCAGCTAATGACGCCGAGGCGCGGCGCTGGCACGGCGACGACGAAGAGCGCCACGTCCGGCACGGCCACAAGCACTTCCCCGGACCGTTCGGCGGCGGCTTCGCTGCCGGACCCGGATTCGTGGCGGGGCCTGGCTTTCGCGGTGCAGCCGACATTCACGGCTTCGGTCCGTGGATGCGCGAGTCCCGCGGGATGCGCGGGCCCAGGGCCAGGCGGGGAGACGTCCGCGCTGCAGCGCTCGCGCTGCTAGCAGAGCAGCCGTTGAACGGCTACCAGATCATCCAGGAGATCAGCGAGCGCAGCGGGGGAGTCTGGCGGCCGAGCCCCGGCTCGATCTACCCCGCGCTGCAGCAGCTCGAGGACGAGGGCCTGGTCAGCCCGGAGACTGCCGAGGGTGGGCGCCGCGCCTACCAGCTCACCGACGCTGGGCGCGCTTATGCGGAGGCGCATCAGGAGGAGCTGCGGGAGCCTTGGTCGGTCGTGGCCCGCGGGGCCGGCGGGGCGATCGAGATGCGCAAGCTGATCGGGCAGGTCGCGATGGCTGCCCACCAGGTAGTCAGCGCAGGCACAACTGCCCAGGCCAGCCAGGCGCGGCAGCTGCTGATCGACACCCGAAAGTCGCTGTACCGGATCCTGGCAGCAGACGACGACGCAGCCGAGAGCGGCGAATCCGGGCAGTAATTGCGGCAGCGCCGTCGCGGGTGCGTGCGGATAGGCTCAAGTCGCGACGAGGGAGGTGGCACGTGACTGTGCGCGCGGGTTCCGATTCGGCTGTCCGGCAGCTGAACGGGAGCGGCTCGGCGGACTCCGTGATCTCGGTTACCGGACTGGTCAAGCGGTACGGCGAGGTGGAGGCCGTACGCGGCATCGACTTCGAGGTGGCCAGGGGCGAGACCTTCGGGTTTCTCGGGCCGAACGGGGCCGGCAAGACCACCACCATCAAGATCCTGTGCACGCTGGCTGACGCGACGGCCGGCCAGGCGGTCGTCGCCGGGCATGACGCGCGCACGGACCGGGACGCGGTGCGGCGCAACATAGGCCTGGTCTTCCAGGACACCACGCTGGACACCTACCTAACCGCGGAGCAGAACCTGCGCTTCCACGCCGAGCTGTACGGCGTGCCCAAGTCGGCGGTGATGCCGCGGATGCGCCAGGTCATGGACATGGTCGGGCTGTGGGAACGGCGGGACAGCCTGGTCAGCACGTACTCAGGCGGGATGCAGCGAAGGCTGGAGATAGCTAGGGGGCTGCTCCACGCGCCGCACGTGCTGTTCCTGGACGAGCCGACGGTGGGCCTCGACCCGCAGACCCGGTCTTCCATCTGGACCTACATCAACGATCTGAAGAAGCGCGAGGACATCACGATCTTCCTCACGACGCACTACATGGACGAGGCCGAGCACTGCGACCGGATCGGCATCATCGATCACGGCAAGATCGTTGCGATCGACACGCCGGAGGCGCTCAAGGCCAGCATCGGGAAGGACCGGGTGCAGATTCAGACAGCCGACGACCCGGCCGCGATCCGGGCGCTCGCGGACGTGTTCGGCATCGAGGCCGCGATGCACGACGGTGCGGTTACCTTCTCGGTGGCCTCCGGCGAGCAGTTCGTGCCGCGGCTTTTCGGTGAGTTCAGCGTGCCGATCAGGTCGGTTAGCGTGTCGCGGCCATCGCTGGACGATGTCTTCATGTCCTACACGGGCACGACGATCAGGGACGCCGAGGGATCGGGCGTGGATGCACTGCGGCAGATGGCCCAGCGCTGGCGGGCGGGAAGGCGATAGTGATGGCGACTCAGACGACCGAGGCCCTGTCCAGCGTCGACGCGGGCGCTATCGTCGACCGGATCAGGGTCTCGGTTCCCGAGCGCGGAGTGCGGCATGACCTGCGGGCAGTCGGCATCGTCTGGCGACGTGAGCTGATCAGGTTCAGGACCGACCGGTTGCGCGCGATTACGTCGCTGGTGCAGCCGTTCCTGTTCTTGTTCATCCTCGGAACCGGGCTCGGCTCGCTCGCGGGCCGCAGCATGCCCCCGGGCGTGGACTTCAAGACGTTCATCTACCCCGGCGTGCTCGCCATGTCCGTGCTGTTCACTGCCATCTTCTCGGCCGGCTCCATCGTCTGGGACCGGGAGTTCGGCTTCCTGCGCGAGATCCTGGTCGCACCGGTCAGCCGCGGGGCGATCGTGATCGGCAAGTGCCTGGGCGGTGCCACGATCGCTACCTTTCAGGGCGTGATTTTCCTGATCCTGGCCGGATTCGCGCATGTGCCGTACAACCCGGTGCTGATCCTTACACTTATCGGCGAGCTGCTGCTGCTGTCGTTCACGCTGACGGCGTTCGGGGTCATGATGGCGGCCAGGATTAAGCAGTTCCAGGCTTTCATGGCACTGACGCAAATGCTCGTCATGCCACTGTTCTTCTTGTCCGGTGCGCTCTACCCGTTGAACGGCCTGCCGGCCTGGCTCACCGTGCTGACCAGAATCGACCCGCTCACGTACGTGGTTGGCCCGATGCGGCACGCGGTTTTCTCTCACCTAAACGTGTTCGGTGCCAGCGTGCTCGCCCCCAGCATCACCTGGGGAGGCTGGATCGTGCCGCTCTGGTTTTCCCTCGGGATCGTCGCGGTCATGGGCCTAGTGATGATGTCCGTCGCGATCGCCGAGTTCAGCAAGACCGAGTAGCCGGGGTTGCCCGGGGGCGGTACTGCGAGCCGCTGGCGAGGCCGGCGCAGCCGGGCGGGCATGAAGGGACCGGGGGCTGCGGGGGTGTCCCCCGGGGGCGGTACTGCGAGCCGCTGGCGAGGCCGGCGCAGCCGGGCGGGCATGAAGGGACCGGGGGCTGCGGGGGTGTCCCCCGGGGGCGGTACTGCGAGCCGCTGGCGAGGCCGGCGCAGCCGGGCG
>JASHSO010000597.1 GCA_030038715.1 Streptosporangiaceae bacterium | reverse complement strand
CCTCTATATGGTCGTTGCCCTGGATGCGGAGGTATACACCTCGGAGACCTGCGAGGCACCGTCATCCGTGACCTATGACGGCACGACCATGCAGCGCATCGGCAGCGACACGGTCGACGAAGGCGAATACTGCAACTTCTACTACGGGCTGGCTTCGCCGCCAACCGGCAGTTCCGATCCGGTGGCCGTCACCTACCCCAGCGGAACGTGCCCTTCAGATAACGCATGTGTATTCCTGGCTGACGTATCGACCTGGTACAACGTCAATCCGTCCGACCCAGTCAGCAGCTTCAGCGGCAGTCCTGGCGCCACTCAGACGCCGACGATAACCGTCGACTCCTCCAGCGGCAGCACCATCTTCGACACGCTCTTTAGCTACGTGACCGACGAGGCCACCCCCTCCCCGGCTTCCGGACAGACCAAGATCAACGCGGTCAACGACGACGAGGACAGCTACAACCCCTACCAGGCGATCGGCTCCAGCTATAAGGCGACCGCTAGCGGCACGACGACCATGAGCTGGTCGACTGGCTCTGACTACTACGAGGGCTGGACCGAGGACGCCATCATCCTCAACGGCACCACCACGACCGAGACCGTCACCGCTCCGGTCGCCTCCATCAGCAACGACTGCACCATTACGGCTGGCCTGTGCGGCGACGCCACTGATGTCCTGGCGCTCGACCAGGAGTACAGCGGGGCCACTGGCGCGGTCCTCAGTATCGAGAACTCCGGCAGCGGCGACAGCCTGCAGCTGGAGAACGGCTCAGGTATTCAGACGGCCGGCTTCAGCGGCAGCGGCGGCCTGACGCTTGGCAACATCACGGGCACCTCCGGCGAGGGGGTGACCGGCGAGATAGTCCTGGCCGACGGGACCGCGGACGACTACGGCCTGACCCTCGAGACCGCCACCCTGACGGCCAACGAGACGGTCACCTTCCCGAGCGCGACCGGGACGGTCTGTCTCGAGGAATCGGCGAGCTGCGGCTTCGCTACGACTTCCGGCGCCGGCAGCTACATCCAGAACGGAACCAGCACCCAGTCCGCCAACTTCAACGTCCAGGCGGCCAGCAGCGGCAGCGTGGCCGGCATCTTGGAGGCCGACGGCAGCGGCTCCGGCGACATCCTTGACCTGGAGAACGGCAGCGGGACCATCGTTGAGTCGTTTGGCGACAGCGGCTCAGTCCTCTTCAAGCCGTCCACTACCTCAACAACCGCCCTGCAAGTCGAAGGCGGCAGCACGACCGTCCTCGATGTCGACACCACCAACGACCGGGTCGGTATCGGGACCAACGCCCCGACAAGCGTCCTGGGCGTCACCAACGCGGGGTCGGCCGCCCAGCCGGTCATGACCCTGCAAGGCGCCAGCAGCCAGACCGGCAACTTGCTTAACCTCGAGGACGCTAACGGCGACGTCCTCTCCCACTTCGACGACAACGGCGACTACAACGGCGTCGGCACCATTACGACCCTCGGCGTGCTGCACTCCCCGAACAGCGTCAGCGCCACCCTGGAGTCCGGTGGTTCGCTGACGATCGGTACGACCTATTACTACGTCGTCACCGCCACCAACGCCGACGGCGAGACCGAACCCAGCGCCGTCGTCAGCGCCACCGCCACCATTGTCGACAAGTCGGTCCAGATCGCCTGGACGCAGGATCCAGGCGCCACCGGCTACAAGATCTACCGCAACACCAGCAGTACCTTCACCAGCGGCTCGCTGCTGCTGACGACGCTCAGCGGTGGCAGTATCACCAGCTACACCGACACGGGCAGTTCCACCTCAAGCGGTACGCCGCCGGCCGCCCCGCCGTCGGTCAACGGCCTGGCCGTCACCAACTTCAACGGGACGACCGCCTTCGCCGTCAACGCCTACGGCAACGCCGATGCCTCCGAGGGGATGACCGTTAGCGGCCAGACCGGCAGCGGCAACCAGGCCTCGAACCTGCTTGTCCAAGAGAGTAGTTCGATCGCCGGCGAGGTTGTCGAGGGCAACAGCACGGCCGGCGCCATCGAGATCCAGGACAGCGGCAACGGCGACACCCTCAGCAAGTTCAGCTCCAGCGGCGCCTACACCACCTATGGCACCAATACCAACCTGCTCGACTTAGCCTCGCCATCCTTCACGACGTCGCCGACCGGGACCAGCTACTACTACGTCATCACCGCCACTAACTCAGCCGGCGAGACCCTGCCCAGCGCCTCGATCGGCATGGCTAACGACAGCAGCACCCTGGCCTGGTCGGTCGTTAGCGGCGCGACAGGCTACAAGATCTACCGCAACACCACCAACAGCTTCACCAGCGGCTCGCTGCTGCTGACGACGATCACCGATGGCCAGGCCACCAGTTACGCCGATACCGGCTCCGCCACCACCGGGGGCCTGCCCCCGACCGCTCCGACCGGCACCACCCTGACCGTCCAGGGCTGGAGCGGCCAGAGCGGGGCGATCGAACAGTTCGAGAACGGCAGCACGACGGTCGGCTCTATCAGCGGCAGCGGTTCAGTCCTCTTCCAGAACAGCACTAACTCGGCGACGGCCTTCCAGATCGAGAACGCGGCCGGCTACGACGACCTGGCCGTCAACAGCTCGACTGGAGCCCTGACGCTGGGCAGTGTCACCAGTACCTCCGGGCACGGGGTGGCTGGGACCATCATCCTGGCTGACGGCACGGCCGACAACTATGGCCTGACCATCGAGTCGACCACCCTGACGGCCAACCAGACGATCACCCTGCCCAACCTGACGGGCACCGTCTGCCTCGAGAACTCGACCTCGTGTGGCTTCGCCACCAGTTCGGGCTCGGGCAACTACATCAACAACGGCACCTCAGTCCAGAGCGCCAACTTCGACGTCCAGGCTGCCTCAAGCGGCAGCGTCGCGGGAGTGCTGGAAGCCAATACCTCCGGCAGCGGAGACATCCTCGACCTGGAGACCGGCGGCGGCAGCAAGGTGGCCACCTTCGGCAGCACCGGTGCCGTGGCCTTCGAGAACTCGGCCAATTCGACCGACGCCTTGGTGGTTGATAGCAGCTCGAGCAACGCCGTGCTTGCGGTCAATACGAGCAACGACTGTGTCGGCATCAACGGCAGCTGCAACGTCGACGGCGAAGGTCTGACAATCCATACCAGCAGCAGCGGTTACGGCTTCCTCCAGACCAACGGAACCCAGAGCGTCGGCTCATACGTCGACTCGACCGGCGGCTGGTTGGGAACCTACTCAGACAGCGCCTTGAAGCTCTTTACGGACGGTGGTCAGGCAGACGAAACACTTGGCACCAACGGTTCGGCCCTCTTCCAGAACACCACCAACTCGGCCACGGCCTTCCAGATCGAGAACGCCAGCGGATATGACAACCTCGCCGTTAACACCTCGACCGGGGCCCTCACCCTCGGGAACATCACCTCGACCACTGGGCACGGGGTAGCCGGAGCGGTCACGCTGGCTGACGGGACCGCTGACGACTACGGGTTGACGCTGGAGACCACCACCTTGACCGCCAGCCAGACCATCACCCTGCCGAACCTGACCGGAACCGTCTGCCTGGAGAGCTCCTCGGCCTGCGGTTTTGCGCCGGCCAGTGGCTCGGCTAACTACATCCAGAACGGAAGCAGCACCCAATCTGCGAACTTCAACGTCCAAGCTGCCTCAAGCGGCAGCGTCGCGGGAGTGCTGGAAGCCAACGCTTCCGGCAGCGGGGACATCCTCGACCTCGAAAGCGGCTCAGGCAGCAAGGTGGCAACCGTTGGCTACAGCGGCGCGACCTTGTATCAGAACTCAGCTAACTCCGGAAACGCCTTCGAGATCGAGAACGCCAGCGGCTACAACCTGCTCAATATCAACAGCAGCACCGGCCTGCTGACGCTCGGCAACGTCACTAGCACTTCGGGACATGGGGTAGCCGGCGAACTGACGCTCGCCGACGGCACCGCCGACAACTACGGCCTGACCATCGAGTCGACCACTCTGACCGCCAACCAGACCATCACCCTGCCCAACCTGACGGGCACCGTCTGCCTGGACAACTCGACGAGCTGTGGGTTCGCCACCAGCTCG
>JASHSO010000059.1 GCA_030038715.1 Streptosporangiaceae bacterium | reverse complement strand
TTGATAAGGCCCGCCGACCTGAGGGTCGCCGCCATCTCGGCGGTCGTAATCGGCTGCGCGTCGAATCGGGGTCGCCGGCCGAAGTCGGCCGACCTACCAGGGCGCTCCGCGAGCGCCAGTCCGCCGCGCCCGCTCGGCGCGGCACTCCTGGTTACCCACGCCATGCCCGCAGCGGGCCGGCCAGGCCGCTCAGGCCGGGGTTCTCCGGAGTCGGCACGGCCCGCCGGGGTGCTGGTCCGCCACAGGTGCTGGGCATCGGCGACGATGACGGTACCGTCGCAGAATTCGACTTCGTAGCAGGGCCGGCCATACATGACGGACGTAGCGGCCAGCACGCTACAGGGCCGACCGCGCTCGTCGAAGACCTGGTCGCCCGGCTGCACCTCGCCCATCGTGGTCCAGCCCCGGGGCGTCGGAATTGGCGTGTCCAGCGCCAGCGCCTTGCCCGCGCCGGTGGCTCCGGCGATCAGCATGTGCGGCATCTTCGCCAGGTTGGCGATGACCGTGCGGCCCTCGACGTCCTTGCCGAGTCCGACCACCATCGGGTGATGGTCGCTCGCCGCCACCGGGGACCGGAGCACATCGCCCAGGCTCACGATGTCCCGATCAGCGTTCGGGATTTCCACGCCGATCGCCGACTTGCCCGGGATCGGTGACAGGATGCGCACGTCGGCGCTCTTCACCGCGTAGGCGATGTTCTTGGAGAGCTGCGTCACGCGCTCGACCTTGACGGCGGGTGCGAGCTCGATCTCGTACCTGGTCACTGTCGGTCCGCGGGTGAAACCGGTGACCTGAGCGTCGACTTCGAACTGGTCGAGCACGGCCGACAGCGCCTCGACCACGCCCTCGTTGGCCCTAGTGCGGGTGCGGTGCACGGTCCCTGGCCGCAGCAGCGCGAGCGGCGGGAGAGTGTAGCTGGAGTCGGTGATCGCCGCGAGCGTGAGCTGCTCTTGCTTCCTCGGCCCCGGGCCGCCGGATCCGTCGTGATCGCCTCCCGCTCCGTTGCCCGCGGGACCGTCGTCTCGCGCGCCTAGCCACGCGTCGCGCCACCCGGCTTCGGCGGCGTCGGGCCCGCCCGTGGCGGCCGCGGAGTACATCAGTGCCTCGCGCAACGGGTCGGCATCGGCCGCCCCGGTTCCGGCGGTATCGTCCGGCTTGACCGGCCCGTCGGCCCGGCCGCGGTTCAGCGTGCTGTCCAGCAACGGGGTGTCGTAAGCCCGGTCGCGCGCCCCGACCTCGAGGGCCTCGGTGCGGCGGCGGCCGAGCTTAGCCTGCAGACGCGCGGCGGGCTCGGGCCCGGATGGCTCACCCGTCTCCGGGTCAATGTCGGTGGCGGGCCCAGCGCCGAAGAACCGGCGGATGTCAGTTACCCGTTCCGGGATGCGATGCAGCGGCGTACCGGTGATCACCAACAGTCCGAAGCAGGCGACCAGCGCGAGTATCGGGATCGCGGCCCACCTCGTGACGATGTCGGCCAGCGGAACCGACGCCGCGTAGCCGACGAGGCCGCCAGCGGACCGCACCGCTGCCAGGCCACCGTGCAGGCGCGGCATGCCAGCGGCCATGTGCACCAGGCCGAGCGCGCCGACCAGCAGCGCGGTCCAGCCAATGATCACCCGAGCTATCTCTGAGTTCCTCTCGGGATGCCGCAAGAAGCGCCACGCCAGCAGCACAAGCAGCAGCGGCAGCACCCAGTGAGCCGACCCGAACACGGTCACTATCGCGGTGTTGACCGGACTGATCGGCCCGCCCACGCGCCACCATGTCGCCACGGCAGCGACGATCGCCGCGCACAACGCCGCTAGGCCGACGCCGTCCCTGCGGTGCAGCGGGTCCAGGTCCCTGGTACTGCGACCGAATGCGCGCACCACCGCGCCGACTGAATGCGCCAATACCATCCACACCCCGGCAACGGCCGTGACGATCCAGCCGGCGAGTATGACAAATGGATTAGAGGACGGAACGGGGCGGTGCCATTGGGCTGCCGACCCGCGACGGGAGTAGCCCGGCCGACTCGTGGCGTAGCGCGAGCGACTGCCCGCCGAACCGCGAGACCTGCTCCGAGCTGAACTGCCCGCCTGGCGCGTCCGGCTCGTCGTGCCGCTACGAGAGCCCCCAGTGCTGCTAGGTGCCCGAGTGCCCTTGGGCGCACGAGTCGCCATGTTCCCCACGGTAACGAGCATTCCCCGAATGCCACAGGAGGCTACCGGCGTGTCGCAGCCTGGGTCCTGGCCGAACCGAGAACTCTCGGCACATGCATCGCGTATTCTTGACGGTCGTCGCCAAATCAGCATACTGTCGGCCACGGAGGCACTATGCGCATCGCGGTCGCCGGCGGCGGGCCCGGCGGGCTGTACTTTGCCGCTCTCGCCTGTCAGCTTGACCCTGATGCCGAGATCACGATCTGGGAGCGCAACGCGCCTGACGACACGTTCGGGTTTGGCGTGGTGTTCTCCGACGAGACACTCGGCGGGATCGAGAACGCTGACCCCGTGGTCTACGGCCAGATGGAACGCGAATTTGCCCGCTGGGACGACATCGACGTGCACTACCGCGGCCGCGTGATCACCAGTGGCGGGCACGGATTCGCCGCCATGGGCCGCCGTCGGCTGCTCGAACTGCTCCAGCGCCGGTGCAGCGACCTCGGAGTCAGGGTGCACTTCCGCACCGAGGCACCGGGA
>JASHSO010000596.1 GCA_030038715.1 Streptosporangiaceae bacterium | reverse complement strand
CGGCTATGTCGCTGCGAAGGCTGCCGCCGACGCCGGCCACCGCGATCATCTCGGGGCCGTCTGCCGCGATCCGGGCAGCGGCGCGAGCCGCGCGCGCCGGGCCGTAGCCCACCCTGACCACGTCGACCCATGCACCCGGACCGCCAGGGCCGCCAAGATCGCCAGGGCCGCCAAGATCGCCAGGGCCGCCAAGATCGCCCAGACCGTGCAACACTGCGCGGGCCTCCAGCCGCAGTGGCGCGCAGATGGTCAACTTGCTCATGCCGCGCCGCCCGAAGCTCCAGCGGTCACATACCGGCCAAGCGCGCAGACCGGGAACACCAGCCGGTAGAGGTGGTAGTTGATGTAGAAGTCGCCCGGGAAACCGGTGCCGGTGTACTGCGGCTCGTCCCAGGTGCCGTCCGGGCGCTGGCTCGCGCCCAGCCATGCCACCCCGCGCTCCGCCGCCGCCAGCGCGTCTTCGCCACCCGCTGCCAGCAGCGCGAGCAGCGCCCACGCCGTCTGCGACGCCGTCGACTCCCCTCGTCCGGCCCAGCGAGAGTCGGCGTAGGAGCGGAGATCCTCGCCCCAGCCGCCGTCGGCGTTCTGGTGGCTGATCAGCCAGTCCAACGCACGCCCGATCGATGGCTTGCTGGGCAGCACGCCCGCGGCGATCAGGGCAGGCACGACAGCACCGGTGCCGTATACGTAGTTGGCACCCCACCGGCCGAACCAGGACCCGTCGGCCTCCTGTGCGCGCAGCAGCCAGGCCACTCCCCTGCGCACGGCGCGGCTGCCGCCGAGGCCCTCTCCGCACAGCGCCTCAATGGTGTGTGCTGTGACGTCGGCCGACGGCGGGTCGATGACCGCCCCGAAGTCGCAGAACGGCAGCTTGGTCACCAGCTCCCTGGTGTTGTCGGCGTCGAACGCGCCCCAGCCCCCGTCCCTGGATTGCATGCCGTTCAGCCACGGCACGGCCCGCGCGACGGCCGCGTCCTGCCCGACGTCCGGGGCGACCCTGCGCAGTGCGAGCACGACCTCGGCGGTGTCATCCACGTCCGGGTAACCGTCGTTGTCGAACTCGAAGGCCCACCCGGCGGGCGCAAGCTCTGGCCGCCGCACCCGCCAGTCGCCGGGGCCGTGGATCTCCTCGCCCAGCAGCCACCGACCCGCCGACGACAGGGCCGGGTGGTCGGCAGGCAGCCCGGCATCGCCCAGCGCGACCACCGCGAGGGCGGTGTCCCAGACCGGCGACTGGCACGCCTCCAGCCGCCGCACCGGGCCGTCGGGCGAGTCCTCGACGATCGTGAATCGCTCCAGTCCGGCCAGCCCCCGCCGGAGCACCGGATGCTCAAGGCCGTAGCCGAGCACATGCAACGCCATCAGCGAGTACACCCACGGCGGCTGGATACCGCCCCAGCACCCGTCGAGCTCCTGCCGCGCGATGATCCAGTCGGCGCAGCGCCGGAACGCGGCACGCCGGAGTGCGACGGCGGGCGCGCGCCGGCCGACGTACCGCTCGTAGCCATGCAGCGCCTTGTCAAGAACCCGGAACGTGGTGGCCCACCCACCCGGCCGGCCGCCGGTCCGCCGCCGGACTACCGGGCCGGCGCCGTCCGGCACATGCAGCTCCGCCAGGCCGAACGGCAGCGAGCGCACCGGCCGCAGCGAGCACACAACGGTCAGCGGCACGATCGTCTGCCGGGCCCAGCACGCCCAGTCGTACACGTTCAGCGGGAACCAGGACGGCAGGTAGATCAGCTCGGGCGGCATGACCGGCAGCCGATCCCACGGCCACTCGCCGAACAGCGCGAGCCAGATGCGGGTAAAGACCCGAGTCGCCTCGATCCCGCCCCGTTCCGTTATCCACGCGGCCGCCCTGGCCATGTGCGTCTCGTCGGGCTCGTCGCCTGCCAGCCGCAACGCCACATACGCCTCGACCGTCGTGGACAGGTCGCCGTCGCCGCCGTGGAAGTTCGCCCACGTGCCGTCGGCCCGCTGGCGGGACCTGATCCACCGGGCCGCCGCCGTCGTCTGCCCGGCGGTGCGGACGCCAAGAAACTCGCGTAGCAGCAGGTCCTCGGCGTCCATCGTTACGTTGGTCTCCAGCTCGCCCTGCCACCAGCCCTCGGCGTGCTGAAGGCCAAGCAGGTGCTGGGTGGCGTTGTCGAGCGTGCGCCGCGCTTCGTCGAGCAGACTCGGCGCATCGGCGAGCACAGCCGTGCCGGACCTCACCATTGCCGCGCCGTGATGAACTCCGCGATTCCGGCGAACTCGGCGCGCACGTCGTCCGGCATCTCGGCCCCAGCCAGGCAGCTAAGCGCCGACGTGAGCTCGGAGTCGGCCGCGGTCTCGGTGTACTGCCTGCCGCCGGCGGCCTCGACTAGCTTGGCGGCGTACAGCACCTCGTCCTCGGTCAGTGGCCTATGCTCGGCGAACAGCGCCCCGAGCTCGCGTCCCGGCCCGGTTCCGCTGGTCAGCGCCGCGACCACGGGCAGCGACTTCTTCCTGGACCGCAGGTCTGAGCAGACGGGTTTGCCGGTCACCTCGGGTGCGCCCCAGATGCCGAGCAGGTCGTCGGTTAGCTGGAACGCCAGGCCCATGTGTGCTCCGAAGCCGGCCAGGCTCATCGCCAGGCTGGCAGGCGCGCCCACGTAGATCGCGCCGATGCTGCACGCACAGGCCATGAGCGCCGCTGTCTTGTCGCCCGCCATATCCAGGCACTCGGCTACCTGCACATCGCTGCGCCGCTCGAAGGCCAAGTCCGCGCCCTGGCCGGCGATCAGCCGCTGCACGGCGGCGGACAGGCAGCGCGCGGCCCACAGGCCATACGGCGGCGTCTCGAGCAGCAGGTCCTGCGCCAGCACAAGCAGGCCGTCACCGGCCAGGATCGCCGCACCAATGCCGTAGACGGTCCACGCCGTCGGCCGGTGCCTGCGCTCGGTGTCGCGGTCCATGATGTCGTCGTGCAGCAGCGAGAAGTTGTGCACAAGTTCCACGGCCGCGGCCGACGGGACGCCCCGGTCGGGGCCGGCGCCGGCGGCACGCGCCGACAGCAGTGCGAGCGCCGGACGTAGCGCCTTGCCCGAACTGCCGCCGACAACCCGCGGACTGCCGTCGGCTTCCGTCAGGCCGAGATGATAGGAGGCGACGTCGCGCACCTCGGGGCTGAGCCGGCTAACGACCTTCGCTATGGTCGGCCCGACCAGGTCGCGCGCCGTCTCCACCCCGGCGGGCATCGTGGCTGTCACGACACACCCGACCAGGCAGCGTCACGCACTGCAGTCCGGGTAACCGTGGCCGACCTTGCCAGCCCGTCAACGAGCGCCTGTGCGGCGCACTGACCGCTTCGCACTGCTCCCTCCATCGTGTCTGGCCAGCCGGTGTCGGTCCACGACCCCGCTAGCGCTAGTCCGGGCACCGCGGTAACGGCGCCGGGTCGTATGGCGCCGCATCCTGGCGCCTGCCGGAACGTCGCCCGACGCTCCCTGGTGACGAAAAAGTCGGTGATGCCTGCCCCCGCGGCCGCCGGGAACAGCTGCTCGAGCGCCGGTAGGAACTGCTGCCTGAGCGCGGCGACGGGCAGGTCCACGTAGCTGTCGGCGGCCGACAGGGAGATCGCGAGATACTGTCCGGCCGCCAGCCCTGCCTGCCTGGTCTTGTCGAAGACCCACTGCACGGGTGATTCGACCGCGGCCGCGAACGGCAGGTCAGTCACCTTCCGGTCGTAGATCACGTGCACGTTCACGATGGGCGAGGCGCCGAGGTCCTCGAAGGCGCTGGCCTGCGGGACGCCGGCCGAGCCGGCCAGACGGGCAGCCTGCCCTGGCGGCACCGCGATGACCACGCCGTCGGCGTAGATCACGGGGCTGGTGTCGGGGCCGCCGTCGGCCACGCGGCCTGCTCGCTCCGGAGCCAGCCCGACCCGGAACCCGCCTCCCGGCACCGGCTCGACGTTCTGCGCCCGGGCCCCGAGGCGCACCTGCGCGCCAAGCCTGTCGAGCATCGTGGCCGCAGCGGGCCCGTGTAGCTGGCCGAGCGGCACCACGGCCGCCCCGATGTCGGCGGCATCGTTGGCGCCAAGAAGCGCGGTTTTGATGACCGTCGCGGCGAGCGGCACGCTGGCCTCGTCTCCGGGAATGTTCAGCGCCGAGACGATGAACAGGTCCCACAGCAGCCTGCGAGCGCGCTCGTTCTGGCCGCGCGCCGCCAGCCAGCTGCCCAGGCGCTGCCGGTCTAGGCCCGGCTCCGCGGGGTCGAGGAACCGAAGGGCGAGCGCGGCACGTCCCACCCAGAGCCGCTCGGAAACTGACAGCAGGCGGTACGAGGCCAGCGCTCTGGCCATGTGCAGCGGGCCGGGCAGCCCGGTTCTGCGCAGCCTGGCCTGGCCGCCCGGGAACAGCACGGTCACGTCGAACCGGTCCTGGATGGCTACCGACCCGGTCACGCCAAGGCGCGCCAGCAGGCCCTGGTAGGCCGTACAGCAGCGGAGGAAGACGTGCTGGCCGTTGTCGATCATGATCGAGCCGCGGGCGAACGACGAGGCCGAGCCGCCCAGCCACTGCCGGGACTCGAGCAGGGTCACGTCGAGGCCGGCGTCGCGCAGGTCCACAGCAGCCGCGATTCCGGCCAGCCCGCCGCCGATGACCACTACGTGCGAGGTCATTGCTGGTCTCCCGGTGCCGGGCCGGCACCTTGCGCAGGTCCGGTAGCAGTCGCCGCCACCCGAACGTCCCGTGCCGCCGACTGCCCGGATCCGTCCACCCCCGCCACCCGAACGTCCCGTGCCGCCGACTGCCCGGACTCCGCCACTGCGGCCCGAACGTCCCGTGCCGCCGACTGCCCGGACTCCGCCACCGCGGCCCGAACGTCCGGCGCCGCCGACTGCCCGGACTCCGCCACCGCGGCCTGCCTCGGCCCGCCGCCCGTCCGTCGCCAACCGAGCCCAGCCAGTGCGGCGAACGCGATCACGATCTTCTCGCGCGCGGGCAGCGACATCCGCTGCCGCAGGGCCTCCCCCGGGCTCGCGCTGATGTGCTCGAGTAGCTGCCGGTAGATGCCCGCCATCGCACCGGTGCAGGCGGCGCTGCGCCGGTCGAGCAGCGGCATCAGCCGCATGCCGGTCGCGTACCAGCCCCGTGCGCGCTGCGCCTCGAACCTGATCAGCTCGTCCATCGGGCCGTCGACGGTGCCGCCGACGCCTGGCCCCGCCGGCGCCAGTGTGCAGCCAAACTGGGTGAGGTCCTCGGCAGGCAGGTAGACCCGCCCGTTACCGAGGTCCTCCCGGATGTCGCGCAGGATGTTGGTCAGTTGCAGCGCGATGCCCAGCGAGTCGGCTAGTGACGTCGCCACGCCCGGCTCACGGCTCCCGAACACGCCCAGTGACAGCCTGCCTACAGATCCGGCGACGCACCGGCAGTAGTGCTCAAGTTCATCGAAGCTGGCATAGCTGGTGCCTCGCACGTCGGCCTCGCAGCCGTCGATCAGTTCGCCGAAGGCGCCGAGCGGAATCGGGAACCTGCGGCCGGCATCCTGCAACGCGACCAGCACCAGATCGCCGTCGGACGACTCGCCGGCCTGGCCGAAGCCCCCAGCGGCCAGCGCGGAGACGTCGCCGCGAGCCCGGTCCAGTGCCGCGATCTTGTCGGCCGCCGGCATGTCACCGTCGCCGATGTCGTCAATCCGGCGGGCAAAGGCGTAGACGGCCGACAGCGCCCTGCGCTTGTCCGCAGGAAGCAGGGCGATCCCGTAGGCAAAGTTCTTGGCCTGCTTGCGGGTGATCAGCTCGCACTGACGGTACGCGGCGCGCACATCCGCCACCGCTGGTGGGCGCAATATCACCGCGGCACCGTCCGCATCAGCGCACGCACAAGCTCGGCAACCACCCGGCTCTTTCGCGGACGCGGCGTGACCGCCAAGACGTCGTATTCTGCCGCGGCAATAGCGGCCAGCGCGGCGCGCCCGCCCGCCACATATCCGGCTACCGCGAACCTGGCCGCCCCGCTCAGCAGGCCGACCAGCGGCGCGCCCGCATCCATCAGCGCCCGGGCCCGGTCGACCTCGAAAGCGAGCAGGCGCCGAAGCTGCGGCGGCGCCTGTCCGGCTGCCAGATCATGCTCGGTGCAGCCGTACTGACGCATGTCGGCGGCCGGCAGGTAGATCCGGCCGGCCCGCAAGTCCTCGGCGACGTCCTGCCAGTGCTCGGCCAGTTGCAACGCAGTGCAGACCGCGTCGGACAGCTCGGCCCTGCGGGCGTCAAAGCAGCCGAAGACGTGCAGGACGATCAGCCCGACCGGATTGGCGGACAGGCAGCAGTAACCGAGCAGGTCGCCGAACGTCTCATACCGGCTGACGACCTGGTCTTGCTCGTTGGCCTTGATCAGGTCCAGGAACGGCTGCATCGGGATCTCGCACGAGGTCACCGTGCTCGCCAGCCCGCGCACGGCAGGGTGGCTTGGCTGACCGTGCTCCCCCGGCACCCGGTAAAGGCGTCTGATGTCAGCCGCAAGCTCGCCGAGCAGTCGCAGCCGGTCTGGTTGCGGCGCCAAGTCCCCGATATCGTCAACGGTCCTCGCGAACGCGTAGACGGCGATCAGGTGACGGCGATACCGGCCGGGAAGTAGCCGCAGCGCGACCGGAAAGTTCTCATCAGCCGCTTTCGCCGCGACCGCCTCCGGGCGCAGCGCAGTGTCCGCCCACGCCGAAGTCGGCCGAGCGCTCCCAGGCTGAACCGCCTCAGGCCGCTCGGCCACTGCCGGCCGGTGGTGAGTCACGATCCCCATTCCCGCACGGTTCGTAATTCGATGCAAACAGTGACATGAGCGTCACCTGATGCCGGTGTCAGCTTCCAGGGGTCGGGCAGCGCCTTCTTAGCCGCCCCGTAGCTTCGCCAGCGTCGGACGTTCTCGCACGTCACACGCGACGCAGCAGCTCCAGTGCGGGGGCAACGGTGGCCGCAGCAGCCAGCGCAGACTAGTCTTCCGGCATGAGTCGGGACCCCGACCTGGGCTCACCAGGGTCGGCACCTCCAACCGCGGCGGCCAGCGGGCGTGCCAGCCGCGAGGTCGACGGGCAGCCTGAAGCCACTGCCGCGGGTCAGCGCGCCGCATTCAGCGATAAGTCACGCGGGCAGGACACGGAGACTGCGGGCGGCGCCTCCCGTGTGGCGCGCCAGCAAGCCAGCCGGGCGGCCGGCGGGCCGAAGCGCCACCGCCCTTCGCTGGGCGGGGGCCTTCCCGCACAGCAGCGCGAGCTTGGTGCGCAGGGGCGTGAGACGGTGCGCCGACTGCTGGAGGCCGGCCTGGGTGAGTTCGACGAGAAGGGGTTCGGCGTCGCAACCGTAGAGGACATAGTCCGCCGCGCGAAGACCTCGCACGGCACGTTCTACCTCTACTTCGCCAGCAAGGACGACCT
>JASHSO010000595.1 GCA_030038715.1 Streptosporangiaceae bacterium | reverse complement strand
GCTCGCTCGCGCTGTCGCCGACCGGTACGGCGGCACCCTCGCCGACGTGCTCCGGCTGGCCATCCCGCCCCGGCGCGGCGCCTCAGGCGCGAGCCAGCCGCCAGCACCGGAGCCGACGTCGGCCAGCATGCAGATAGTGCCAGGACCGTGGGACCGGTATCCCGCCGGGCCGTCCTTTCTTGCTGCCTTGCGGGACGGTCGCAGCCCGCGAGCTGTCTGGTCGGCGCTGCCCGGCCCCGGCTGGCCAGGCGAGATCGCACTCGCGGTGGCGGCCACCGCCGCCTCGGGGCGTGGCGCACTCGTCGTCGTGCCGGACGCTCGCGATCTCAAGCTCGTGGATGCGGCACTGCAGCATCAGCTCGGTCCGGGCGCACACGTGGTGCTGGCGGCTGGCGTTGGGCCAGCCGAGCGCTACCGGCGCTGGCTGGCGGTGGCGAGCGGCCACGTCACCATCGTGGCGGGGACCAGGTCTGCGGTGTTCGCCCCGGTGGCGGACCTCGGTCTTGTCGTGCTGTGGGATGAAGGCGATGACCTGCACGCTGAGCCACGCGCTCCGTACCCGCACGCGCGGGAGGTGCTGGCGCTGCGAGCGCACCGGGCCCGGGCAGCAGCGCTGATCGGCGGGTTTGCCCATACGGCCGAGGCAGCATTGCTGGTGACGAGCGGCTGGGCCCGAGCGCTGGCCGCAGGCCGCGCCGTCGTGCGGCGGCATGCTCCGGCCGTGGTCGCGGCGGGCGAGGAGTCGGAGCTTGCCAGAGACGAGGCAGCCAGGTCGGCCCGGCTGCCGGGCCTGGCACTGCGCACCGCAAAGGACGCGCTGGCCCGGGGACCTGTGCTGTTTCAGGTGCCACGGCGTGGCTATCTCACCGCGGTCGCGTGCGAGCGCTGCCGCGCGCGAGCTAGATGCGAGTGCGGCGGACCGGCCGAGTTGCCCGGCCGCTGGGCAGAGCTTCGCTGCGGCTGGTGCGGTCGGGTACTGAGCCGCAGCTGCAGGCGGTGCGGTCACGACGGCTTGCGCGCGCTGGTGACGGGTGCCGCGAGGACCGCCGAGGAACTAGGCCGGGCGTTCCCTGGTGTGCGGGTGCGGGCATCGGGCGGTAACCGCGTGCTAAGCCGGGTCGGCACTGAGCCGGCCGTGGTCGTAGCCACCGCGGGCGCTGAGCCAGTGGCCGAATCCGGTTACAGCGCTGCCGTGCTGGTCGACGGCTGGGCGTTGCTGGGCATGTCCAGCCTGCGCGCTGCCGAGGAGGCGCTGCGGCGGTGGATGAATGCCGCGGCCTTGGTGCGGTCCGCACCGGACGGCGGCAAGGTGGTCGTGGTGGCTGACTCGGCTCAGCCGGCGGTGCAGGCGCTGGTCCGCTGGGATCCGATGACCTTCGCCGACCGGGAACTGGCCGAACGCGCCGAGCTGAAGTTCCCGCCTGCCGCCCGGATGGCCGCGCTGACTGGCGCGCCCGACGCCGTTCAGCGGCTGCTGGCGGTGACGAAACTGCCGGCGGGCGCCGAATTGCTCGGCCCACTGCCGAGTCCGGGAAAGGAGTCCGGACTGGTCCGCTATCTGGTCCGGGTGCCCAGGTCAGCAGGGACCGAGCTGGCGCTGGCCCTGCGCGCCGGCCAGGCCGCCAGGGCGGCGGCGAAAGAGCCGGGAACGGTTCGTGTGCAGGTCGACCCTGCGGCACTGATCTGACTACGCACCGTCCAGGCCGTAGGGTACTTGGGTGACCAACTCATGGCTCGGGCATCGGGCGGGTGCCGGCGAAGCCGATGCCGCTGACGCGCGACTGCAGCAGGTCGGCTCGGCCAGTGACCCGGTCGGCGTCCGACCCGCGCAGCGGCCGCGGATGCCGCCGGTCAGGTTGGCGCCCCGCGACGAGCTGGCCGCCGCGGCCAGAGTGGCGCCGCTGCTGCGCGCCGCACGCGAAATGAGCGCCTGGGCAGCCGAGCATGCCGACGTACGTGTCGGCCAGGTCCTGGACAGCGGCCAGGCGCAAGCGGCAGCCGACGCTCTGGACCTGACACGCGACGAGCTGGACGCCGCATGGTTGGTCCTGGCCGCCGTCTGCGCGCGTGCCGGTGCGGCAGCGCTGCCGACGGGCAGTAAGCAGCTCAGTGAGGGCAGCACCGAGGAGGTGCTGCGGGAGTGGGACGCGGCGCTGGCCGCGATGCTGGCCGCGGAGGAGTTGGACGGGCTGGCAACCGCGCTTTACACGGTCGGCGCGCCGGTCAGGATCGACGCTCTGTTTGACGCCTATTCCGCCGCCGCCGGATCGACCGAGCGCCGGGACACCGGCCAGGGGGGCGAGGCGGCGGCTCTGTCACACGCGCTCGAAGCGCTCGCCGACCTGGGCGTGGTGGAACTGGGCACGGAGGAGAACGCGGGCGGGCTGACGGTAAGCCTGTCCCCGCTTGGCATCTGGGGCGTGCACCGCAGGCTGCTCGAGCAGGGCTGGCACGTACCCGTGCTGAGCGGGGCCGAGCGGGACGGGGCGGTCGAACTCCTCGTCACGCTGGCGAGCTGCGATGCCGAGGACGGCGAGACGAAGATCAGTGAATGGCTGGTCGGCCGAACGGAGGAACAGGCGGCTGCCGAGCTCGTTGCCGCTGCCGCGGCCGGCTCGCCGGGGCTGCGTGGTGCTGCCTTTGCCGTCCTGGACAGGATCGGCGAGGCCGCTGCGGCGCAGGTCCGGGCCGCACTGGCCGAGCCCGTGCTGCGCGCGCATGCCGCGGTGTGGCTGCATGACCACGGCGAGGACGCCGAGCTTGGTCCGGCGGACCGTACCTGGCTGCTTGTCGATCTCGGGGCCGGCCTGCTCGAGGAGGCCGATCCGCGGGATGTCGTCGCCGAGCTGCTGCCCGAGGTATCACCGCGCGCCCAGGCCGAGATAGTGGCCGGGCTGTGGCAGGTCAGCCACCCGGCCGTGATCGACCTGCTGACCACGCTGAGCGAACACCACCCGGACCCCCAGGTTGCCAGGGCCGCTCGCAAGGCCGCGTTCAAGGCTCGTTCGCCGGGGTCGGGCGCTGGCGCCCCGGCTTCATAGACTTGACCGATCGCGCCCGCGCGCACGCCCAGCGGCGCGCTGAAGGCATGAGCATGGAGGAACCTGGTGAGCATCAAGCCAATCCGGCTGTTCGGCGACCCAGTGCTGCGGACTCCCGCTGACCCGGTGACCGACTTTGACGCCGAACTGCGCAAGCTCGTCCAGGACCTGACCGACACGATGCTGGACGCGCCGGGAGTCGGCCTGGCCGCACCGCAGGTTGGCGTGGGACTGCGGGTTTTCACCTACTGCGTCGACGAGGTGGTTGGCCACCTGATCAATCCGTCGCTGCAGTTGTCAGCCGAGGAGGAGGTGGACGAGGAGGGCTGTCTGTCCTTCCCCGGCCTGTCGTACCCGACCAAGCGCGCGTATGGCGTGGTTGCCAGCGGCTTTGACATGCACGGCGAGCCAGTGACGCTGGAGGGAACCAGCCAGCTTGCCAGGTGCGTGCAGCACGAGACCGATCATCTCGACGGCATCCTGTTCATCGATCGGCTGGACGCCACACAGCGCAAGCTCGCGATGAAGGAGATCAGGGCTTCGGAGTGGTGGGGTGAGCCGGTGCCGCTGGTTAAGGTCTCACCTCATCCGACGCACGGCAGGGCCCGCTAGCGCATGCGCCTGGTCTTCGCCGGTACCCCGGCCGCGGCCGTGGCCTCGCTGGATGCGCTGCTCAAGTCCAGGCATGCGATCGCAGCCGTTGTCACCAGGCCGGATGCCCGGGC
>JASHSO010000594.1 GCA_030038715.1 Streptosporangiaceae bacterium | reverse complement strand
GGGGCGTGTCTACGTCCTGCTCGACGAGATCCAGGAAGTCTCCGAATGGGAGCGCCTGGTGAACTCGCTCATGAGCGAGGGCCGCGCCGATCTATACATCACCGGCTCCAACTCGCGCTTGCTGTCGGGCGAGCTAGCCACCTACATCGCCGGTCGGTACGTCTCCATCGAAGTGTGGCCGCTTTCCTTCGCTGAGTACCTGGCATTCGGCGCCGCCTACTCCAGCCGGGACATCGGCCGCACCAGCGAGGAGTTCGCGCGGTTCCTGCGCTACGGCGGCTTCCCCGGCGTCCATGCCGTCTCGCTCGACGAGGCCGACGCCCGGTCGATGGTTACCGACATCTACCACTCGACCCTGGTCCGCGACGTCCTCACCCGCCACGCCATCCGCGACGCCGACATGTTCGAGCGGGTCGCCGCGTCGCCATCGACTACGTCGGCAACCCGTTCTCCGCACGGCGCGTGGCCGACTTCATGAAGTCCCAGCGTCGCAGCATCCGGCACGAGACCGTACTGAACTACCTGTCAGCACTGACCGAGGCATTCCTCATCAGCAGGGTGCCCCGCTACGACATCCGAGGCCGAGCACTGCTCGCAACCGACGAGAAGCACTATCTCGGCGACCACGGCATCGTGCACGCGCTGTTCGGCTACTCCGACCAGCGGCTGCCCGGAGTGCTGGAGAACATCGTTTGGCTTGAGCTGCGCCGCCGCGGCTACGACGTCACCGTCGGGAAGGTCGGACCTGCCGAGGTCGACTTCGTCGCCCGGCGCCAGGAGGACACCATCTACGTCCAAGTCGCCACCACAGTCGCCATGTCTGCCGAAACACGTCGCCGCGAATACGCGCCCCTGGAAGCCATCGCCGACAACCATCCCAAGTACGTCCTCACCTTGGACCCGCTCGCCGGTGACAGGACTGGCGGTATCCGCCACCTGCCGATCCCCGACTTCCTGCTCTCCGACACTTACTAACCACACATCGCCGGCCCGGCCAGGCGAACTGTTTCCCGCGTGCGAGCGACCCGACCCCGGTCGGAGTCGCCGAGGGCCGCGATCATCATCCTGAAGTCAACGCCCGCTGCTCGGCCAAGATCGCCGTTTAGCGGCTTCAGCGTCGGGCAACACCAGCCCGGCTGCCGGCCTGCGATCGCGGCAACGCGCAGGCTTCGCCCACGAAGTCGAACTCCCCCTGCCTGCCGGCCGACGGTCATCACTAGGAGGACTGGCCCCGGCCCGGTGCTGTTCGGCCGGATCCGCGCTGACAACGGCATCCGGCATGTGCTGACGGCGCCGTACTCGCCGACCACACCGGCACGGTGGAACGGCTGCACAAGACCATGCGGGCAGAGTTCTTCACCGCCGCCAGCGGCCGATTCGACCTGCCGTCGGCACTGGATGAGTGGGTGAACCAGTACGTCAAGATCCTGACGGCCGGGTCGGCGGGCCGCGGGCGGTGCAGCATCGCCAGCACCGCCATCCAGCCCGGCGGGCAGCTCCAGCCGGACATACCAGCTGTGACGCGTTCTCCCCAGCTCGGGGCACCCGGTGTCTAACTGACGGCCTATTAGCGGATCGACGCAACCGCACCGCCTCTTCCGGGCTGGGCACCGGCAGATGACGCCCCGTCGCCGCGTTCCATCGACGCGAACCACTCCCGCCCGGCGCTGCCAAGCTGCGCCGCCACGCGGCAGAAGAGTGCGCGCATGTGAGTGCCAGATCCGCCGGGATGCGCTATACCGGCAGCGTGTCGAACGCGTTTGTGCAGAGCATGGCTCATAACTTCGAACAGGCGCTGAGGCTGATGGAGGCGGCGCTGACCGACTGCCCCGACGACCTGTGGGAGACGGACTTGTGGCTGGAGGAGGCGCCTACTCCTAGCGCCGATCGGTACCACGGCATGCTGTTCGCGGCGATTGTCGGCAGCATGCCGGTGCACGTCGTGGAGCATGCCTCCCAGATCCGTCAGTTCCTCACCGCCGCTGGCGTCACAGTGCAACCCATGCCCGGTGACCGCGCGTACATCGGTTCACCGTGATGGCGATCCGTCGGAAGCTGACTGGCGACCCAGCCGACCCAACCCAGCTGGCCAAGGTCGCCGGCCCGAGCGCGAGGATAAGTCAGGCGAATGCGGACGACGTTGAAGGCCTGGCCCGGTTGCTGTGGCTAGACACCCACAATGAGGAGCCAGCACAGCCGTCCGTGGACGATTTCGCAGCACAGCTCGCGCAGTGGTGGGCCGCCCACCAGGAATCGCACCTGGCGTTCGTCGCTCGACTCCTCGGACCGGAGATCGTCGGCATGGCCTGGGTCGCGCTCGTCCCTCGCGTCCCGAGGCCTGGCGCGATGAGCCGGCTATCGGCAGACATCCAGAGCGTCTTCGTCATGCCAGAGCAGCGGGGCCAGGGGATCGGCTCGGCGCTAGTGGAGGCTGCTTCGGTGCACGCGACACACCTCGGGTCCCTTCACGTGACGGTCCACTCTGGTCGCAAGGCAGTGCCGGTGTATGAACGGCTGGGCTTCGAGTCGTCCCGAGAAC
>JASHSO010000593.1 GCA_030038715.1 Streptosporangiaceae bacterium | reverse complement strand
TCTCGCGCCAATTGCGCCCCGAGCTGAGATGCCGATTGTGGGTCGGGAACAAGACTCCTGGCTGGCACTGTCAGCTGGAGGACGAGCAGCGTGATAGCGATGGCCACGACGCCGTCAGTCAAGGTCAGCAGCCGCCCCACGCCCGGGGTACGGCCGCTGCCATCATCATGGTCTGTGTCACTCGACATTCCCGCAAGCCTGCCAGATCCGGCTCCGTGTGATCGCATCCTCCTCGACTTCGTCTGGTGTTCTGTGTCAACGCACCCCATGAGCAGCGCGTCCTAACTTCGTCGGCTTCGGGAGCTAACAGCCCGACAACGGGGAGGGATTTGTGGCGATGGTTGCGATGACACGCCGGGTGCGGCTGACGGCCGCCGAGTCGTTCTGGTACGTCCTCGGCTGCGTCTGGTTCGGCGCCATGTACCTGGCCAAAGTCCCGGCGAAAAAGGCCCTGAGCGAGGCGGGGCTGACCGAGATGACTAGCGCCGAGCGCTTCTGGTACGTGCTGCAGTGCGCGTGGTTCGGCAGCGGGTATTTCGCCAAGCTGCCGGTCAAGAAGGCGCTCACCGAGGTGAGGCCAGCGCCGGAGCCTGCCTACCAGGAGGACCGGTATTACTACGACCAGCGCAGTGAACGCAGGCCAAGCCTTGAGCAGGTGCCTGGGCAGCGTCCGGCCGAAGGCTACTACCGGGAACCACCGCCCGCGCGCCAGCGGTCGCGCCACGCACGTCACGATGACCGGAGCGGTCCGGCTTGGTGACGGGTACACGCGGGCGGCAGACGTCGCGTTAGCGACCCGGGTACGGCATTCCGGGGACTTCCCAGAGCGTCGACAAGACCGACGTGCTTCAGACGATGTGGCGCGATCGGCTGACTACCCGCCTGGCTGCGGCGGCCCTTGCAGATAGACAAAGTCCTTAGTACGGATCGCGGCCAGGCACACCACTCCGGACAGCAGCGCGATGATGGCCGCGACCAGCAGGATGCGGTTCAGCCCGCCGGTGAAGGCGGCCCTGGTCACGTAGCCCGCAGCCTGCCTGGCGGGGCCGGGCAACCGGGCGATGAACTGGCCGACCTGCCCGGACTGGATGGCCGACGACAGCTGCGGGCCCCTCGGTGCGAGCGCGGGAATGCCCGCTACCTTGGCCGTCACCTCGGCGATCACCTCGCTGGAGAATAGGGCCCCGAGCAGCGCGATACCCGTCGCTATTCCCACCTGCCGGAACGTGGAGTTGATGCCCGACGCCATGCCCGCGCGCTGCGGCGGGACAACGCCCACCGCCGTCGAGGCCAGCGGCGGATTCACCAGGCCGACGCCAATGCCGCTCAGGATCATCCCGGGCAGCAGGTGCGTCCAGGACGACGCAGGCCCTAGGCCGCGCATCAGCAGCAGGCCAACGCCGACCACGATCAGGCCCGGCCCGATCAGCAGCCGGACCGGAACGCGGGAGGACAGCCGCCCCGCAATCGTGGCGGTCACCATGATGCCGCCGGAGATCACTGTCAGCCGGACGCCGGTGCCGAGAGCCGAGAACCCCAGCACGTCCTGCAGGTACAGCACCAGATACAGCAGCATCGCGAAGATGGAGGCACTCAGGCCAAGTGCCGCGATCAGGCCACCGCTAAAGGTCGGCAGCCTGAACAGCCCGAGGTCGAACATCGGGCGCCGACTGCGCCACTCCACCACCGCGAAGGCGAGCAGCAACACGAAGGCGGCGGCGAAGCAGCCGAGCACCAGACTGGCTGTGAACCCCTTGGTGTTGGACTCGATGAGCGCGTAGACCAGGCTGGCCAGCGCGATGGTGAACAGCACGAAGCCTGCCCAGTCCGGCCGGACCGCATGCGGCTGGCGCGACTCGGCCACCTTCATGGCGGTGACCACCAGCGCGAAGACGCCGATCGGCGCGTTCACGAAGAAGATCCACCGCCAGGAGATCCCGGTGGTCAGGATCCCGCCAAGCAGCGGCCCTATCGCCACCGCGAGGCCGGTCACCGCGCCCCACACCCCGAAAGCGACACCGCGGTCCTTGCCCCGGAACGCATCGGCCAGGAGCGCGAGCGAGACCGAGAACATGATCGCCCCGCCGACGCCCTGGACCGCCCTGGACAGCTGCAGCATCAGCGTGCTGACCGCGAACCCGCACAGCGCGGACGAGCCGGTGAACACGACGAGCCCGATCAGGTACAGCAGCCTGCGGCCGTACATGTCCGCCAGGCTGCCCGCGGTCAGCAGGAACGCCGCCAGCGTCAGGGCGTAAGCATCGACGATCCACTGCAGGTCGGCGAAGCTCGAGTGCAGCGAGTGCTGGATATCGGGCAGCGCCACGGTGACGATCGTGATATCGAGCAGCAGCATGAACGTGCCCACCGACACCGCGACCAGGGTCCACCACTTGTTGCCCCGCCCGGCTGCGGGCGCGTCGACACCAGCGGGCGCCGGCTCGTGCGCCGTATCTCCGGCCGTCGCGGCGCCGGGTGCGACAGGCCCGGGGTTGACGTCGGCCACTGGGTCTCCCATCGGTCGGTGGTCTACCATGCCGTCTGGACGCACCTGCGCCAGGGGGCCGGAGGGCGTAACTTGGCGGCAGCAACGAGCGCGAACCGCCGCTCGCAGCAGCCGCGCAGCTTCGGGTCGAGCGCATCCCTGATCAGCGGCCAGTCCTGCTGCAGCAGCCGGGGGTTGAGGAACCTCGCCACGTCATTGCGCTTCCCCTGAGTCAGCACAATCCCGTACATGCTCCGGCGGGTGGCGCCGTCGGTGACGTCGCACTCGCGCAGGCCCGGCCAGGCCAGGTGGCGCGGCAGCATGATCGTCCCTTCGGCTGGCCCCCGCAAGTCGGCAAGTCGCTCGGGCAGGCGGCTGGCATGCGCCCTGCATCCGGTCAGCAGGTCAGCTAGCGACATGCCTTCGATTATCGACCCACCGCCGCATCGTTCCTGGCCGGGGCCCGTGGCCGTCCCTACTACCCCAGGTAGCGATAGGCTCAGGGCATGTCCAGCGCCCAGTCCGAGCCGCGGTGGCTGTTCCTGGTGAAGCCGCGCTGGCTCGCTTGGCACGCCTTC
>JASHSO010000592.1 GCA_030038715.1 Streptosporangiaceae bacterium | reverse complement strand
GACCTCCGCCGACGGGCTGCGCGCGGTGACAGCGGCTGCCTCGGCAACGCCGCCACTGGTGTCGCCGCCGCTGGCAGCAGCCCGTGCGGCGCGAGTTCCCCCGCGCTCCGCCTTGGCTGGCTGCTGGCCGGCGAAGGCTTCCTTGAGCCTTCGGACTACCGGCGCCTCGATCGTCGAGGACGCCGAGCGGACAAACTCGCCCATTTCTTGGAGCTTGGCCATGACGGCCTTGCTCTCGACGCCGAACTCCTTAGCGAGCTCGTATACCCGGACCTTCGCCACTGCGCTCCCTCTTCTCGGCCCGGACCTACCGGGCCAATCAGCCGGCCGGGGCAGGGCGTGCTCCGTCCGGCGTCAGCTTGTGCTGTTCATCGCCGCATGCTCATCGGGCACTCATCGCAAGTCTCAGCCTTCTTTCCTTCGGCGCTGCCAGCCCTCAGCGCGGCCCGTCGGCACGGCCCGGCGCTGCCGCCAGGTATTCCGCGACCCGGCCAGCCGGCAACGCCGCCGGCAAGCGAAGGGCCCGCAAGAACGCCTTACGGCGCAGGGCTTGTTCCAAGCATGCCAGGCTGGGGTGCAAGTATGCACCCCGACCGGGCAGCCGCGAGGCGACGTCAGGGACGATCTCGTCTCCTGCCACCACCAAGCGGATTAGCTCGCCCCTGGCCACCCGGGCCCTGCAGCCAATGCACGTCCGCATGGGCTGAGCCCGCGCACCCTCTAGCTTACCGTGCCCGCGCGTCGGCCGCGCCGGGCCTGCCGACAGGCTATCCCGCACGATCAGGCTAATTACGGGACGGATCGGGACTGATGTCGTCAGCACCGCCGATCCGGCTGGGCTCGTCCGGGGCCGCCGAGGCGACCACCGGGGCTGCCTCGGCTGCGTCAGCCGTGTCGGGGCGGATGTCGATCCGCCAGCCAGTCAGCCGGGCGGCGAGCCGGGCATTCTGCCCCTCCTTCCCGATGGCTAGCGACAACTGGTAGTCGGGCACGATCACCCTGGCGACCCTGGCATCCGCGTCTACCACATCCACCCTGGACACTCTGGCAGGCGAGAGCGCATGCGCGACGAACTCGGCCGGGTCTGTCGAGTAATCGACGATGTCGATCTTCTCGCCGTGCAGTTCGGTCATCACGTTGCGCACTCGCGACCCCATTGGTCCGATGCAGGCACCCTTGGCGTTCACGCCCTGCTGGTGCGAGACAACCGCGATCTT
The DNA here is from genome assembly GCA_030038715.1 of Streptosporangiaceae bacterium. Lineage (GTDB taxonomy): Bacteria > Actinomycetota > Actinomycetes > Streptosporangiales > Streptosporangiaceae > JAJYUU01. The sequence continues at coordinate 1,713 of JASHSO010000592.1, read as the reverse complement.
GCTCCGGTGGCCGGCCTCGCGGGCGATCGCGGCGATCTCCACAACTCCGGCGGCGATCTCCGGCACCTCGAGCGCGAACAGCTTCTTGACCAGGTTCGGATGGGTACGTGACAGCGTGACCGACGGGCCGCGGTAGCCCTTGCGGACGTACAGGACGTAGCAGCGCAGCCGCTCACCGTGCACGTACCGCTCGCCCGGTACCTGCTCTGTCGGCGGCAGTATCGCCTCGAGCTTGCCAAGGTCGACAAGGACTGCGCGCGGGTCCTTACCCTGCTGGATGACTCCTGCGACCACGTCGCCCTCGCGGCCCGCGTACTCACCGAAGGTCAGCTCGTCCTCGGCGTCGCGCAGCCGCTGCAGGATCACCTGCCGCGCGGTCGTGGCAGCGATCCTGCCGAAGCCAGCCGGGGTGTCGTCGTATTCCCGCAGTTCCTCGCCGTCAGCGCCGATCTCGCTGGCCCAGACCGTGACGTGCCCGCTGCTCCTGTTCACCTCGACCCTGGCGACCGGAGCCGCCCCGTCGGTCTTGTGGTAGGCGACGAGCAGCGCGTCCTCGATCGCCTTGATCGCGAGATCCATCGATATGTCCTTCTCGGCCTCCAGGCTCCGCAGGACACTCAGGTCAATGTCCACCTAAGTTCTCCTCGCCCTCGCCCGGCGCGCCCGCGTCCTCGCGACCGCCATCATCGAAGGTGCCGAACTCGACCTGGACCCGGCCCGGGCCGAGTTCGGCATAGTCGAAGTCACGAGTGACCCCGTCGCAGTCCAAACTCACCCCGTGCTCGCTAGTGCCGACGACGCGGCCGAGCACCGAGCCGGCCCCGTTTCCGTCGTGATCATTTGCGGAAGCCGTGAGCTGTGCGGCAACCAGTCTGCCGATTGCGCGACGCCAGTGCCTGGGCTGCGTCAGCGGCCGGTCCACGCCCGGCGACGACACCTCCAGCGTGTACGGCAGCTCGCCCATCTCGCCCGCGCCGTCGAGCCGCGCCGATAGCTCCCTGCTTGCCAGCGCGATGTCATCGAGGCTCACTCCGCCGTCGGCATCGACAACCACGCGTAGCAGGCGGCGCCGACCGGTCGTCGTTACCTTGAGGCCTTCCAGGTCCATGTTCATCGCCCTGACTACCGGCTCAAGGAGCCGGACCAGGCCGCCTGGGTCAGGCGCCGCTCCGGCGGCTGCGCTGCCAGGTGTCTTGCCCGGCGCCGGCCGACTCGCACCGCGGCCGCCAGCCCCGTCCGCGGCGGCCCGTCCCCGAGCATGCGAGCCGTGACGGGAGTTACCGTGCATGACGACCTCCTCGCCGCGACCTGTGCTGTTGTACGCGCTGCTCCCTAGCCTAGCCGGGCCGCGCCGTGGCGACTCCGCCACGCGGCCGTAACATTGCGAGCCGGTGGCAGCTACTTTCCGGGCCTAGCGCGGGGGCCGGCGCGAGGGCTGCTCGGACGCAAGGGCGCTTGAGGGAGATCCGGCAGTGGCGGCTGACCCAACCCGGCGGGTGGTGCTCGCGTCCTGCGCGGCGGCCCTGCCGGTGCTGCTGGCCGCGTGCAAGGGGGTGCAGGCGCTCGGGGCCCCGCCGCCAGAGCCGGCCAGCGTCAGGGTGCTCAAGGACGCGATCGTCGCCGAGGAACAAATGGTCGCCAGGTACCGTGGCGCTCTCGCGGACGCGCGGACGGCCACCGACAGCTCCGTCCTTGCCGCGCTCGGCGGCGTGC
>JASHSO010000591.1 GCA_030038715.1 Streptosporangiaceae bacterium | reverse complement strand
GAGCAGAGGCAGGATACCGGGCTCGCGCCCGGTCAGGGTTCGCCGCGGCAACGTGGCCGCGCGATGAAAGGGAATGCAGGCGTGTCCAAGATCAAGGTGGCCAACCCCGTCGTGGAACTCGACGGGGACGAGATGACCCGCATCATCTGGAAGTTCATCAAGGATCAGCTGATCCTGCCGTACCTCGACGTCGACCTGGAGTACTACGACCTGTCGATCCAGCACCGAGACGCTACCGATGACCAGGTCACCGTCGATGCGGCCAACGCCATCAAGCGGCACGGCGTGGGGGTGAAGTGCGCCACGATCACGCCGGACGAGGACCGGGTTACCGAGTTCGGGCTGAAGAAGATGTGGAAGTCGCCGAATGGCACTATCCGCAACATCCTTGGCGGTGTGATCTTTCGGGAGCCGATCGTCATCTCCAGCATCCCTCGGTTCGTGCCGGGCTGGACCCAGCCGATCGTGATCGGCAGGCATGCGCACGGCGACCAGTACCGGGCAACTGACTTCGTGGTGCCGGCCGCGGGCACTGTCCACATCTCGTTCACACCGGACGGCGACGGCGAGCGCAAGGATTACGAGGTGGCCAGGTTCGCTGGCAGCGGCGTCGCGATGGCCATGTACAACTTCGACGACTCGATCCGCGACTTCGCCCGCGCGAGCATGCGCTACGCGCTGGATCGTGGTTACCCGCTCTACCTGTCCACCAAGAACACGATCCTGAAGGCCTACGACGGGCGGTTCAAGGACATCTTCGCCGAGGTCTTCGAGAGTGAGTTCAAGGCCGAGTTCGAGGCGGCCGGGATCTTCTACCAGCACCGGCTCATCGACGACATGGTGGCTCAGGTGATCAAGGGCAACGGAGGCATCGTCTGGGCCTGTAAGAACTACGACGGTGACGTCGAGTCCGACATCGTGGCCCAGGGCTACGGCTCGCTGGGCCTGATGACGAGCGTGCTGATGACCCCGGACGGCAGGACCGTCGAGGCCGAGGCCGCGCATGGCACCGTCACTCGGCACTACCGGCAGCACCAGCAAGGGAGGCCGACGTCCACCAACCCGATCGCTTCGATTTTCGCCTGGACTCGCGGGCTCGCGCACCGCGGCAAGCTCGATGGCACCCCCGAGGTGACCGTGTTCGCAGAGACGCTGGAGCGGGTCTGCGTGCAGACCGTAGCGCAGGGCAAGATGACCAAGGACCTGGCGCTGCTGGTCGGCGGCGCGACCCCGTTCCTGACTACCGAAGAGTTCCTGGCGGCATTGGAGCAGAGCCTACGTGCCGCCATGGCCGCGTCCTGACCGAACCAATCCGCCGCAGCTCAGAAGGAGATCATGGGAATGGCCCGCACGGGGAAGATAACTGTCGTCGGTGCCGGATTCTACGGTTCGACCACGGCGCAGCGCCTGGCTGAGTACGACATATTCGACGAGGTTGTGCTGACCGACATCATCGAGGGCAGGCCGGAAGGGCTCGCCCTGGACATGAACCAGTCGCGCCCGGTGGAAGGGTTCGAGACCAAGGTCACGGGCCAGACTACGACTGCCGACGGCGACGGCTACGAGGCGATCGCCGGCTCGGCCATCGTCATTGTCACGGCCGGCCTGCCGCGCAAGCCGGGCATGAGCCGGATGGACCTGATCGGCGTCAACGCCAAGATCGTGCGCAGCGTCACCGAACAGGTCGTCAAGCACGCGCCGGACGCCGTGCTGATCGTGGTCTCGAACCCACTCGATGAGATGACGGCGCTCGCCGCCAGGGTGTCCGGGTTCCCCGCGCACCGCGTGCTGGGCCAGGCGGGCATGCTCGACACTGCCCGCTTCACCTACTTCGTGGCCGACAAGCTTGGTGTTCCGGTCGGCTCGGTCAAGACTGTGACCCTCGGCTCGCACGGCGACACGATGGTTCCGGTGCCCTCGGCCTGCTCGGTCGACGGCAAGCCGCTGATGAGCCTGTTGTCCGCAGCAGATATCGGCGAGCTGGTAGAGCGAACCCGAAATGGCGGCGGCGAGATCGTCGCGCTGCTGAAGACCGGCTCGGCTTATTACGCGCCGTCCGCGGCCGCCGCACGGATGGCGAGGGCGGTGGCCGAGGACTCCGGCGCCATCATGCCGGTGTGCGCATGGGTGGACGGCCAGTACGGCATCTCCGGCGTGTACCTCGGCGTGGAAGCCGAGGTGGGCAGTACCGGAGTCCGGCGGGTGGTCGAGCGCGACCTCACGCAGTCCGAGCAGGCAGCCCTGCGCGCGGCGGCCGAGGCGGTCCGGTCCAAGCAGGCCGACGTCGCCAGCCTGTAGCCGTCAGCCAGCGGCCAGCCGCCGGAGGGCAAGCTCGGCGTACAAGGCTGTCCCGTCCGGCAGCACGGCATCGTCGAACACGGCTTGCGCGGAGTGGTTGAACGGTGCCGTGCCCGGATCTGCCTCCGGCGGGCAGGCGCCGAGCATCAGGAACGCGCCGGGCACCTGCTCGAGAACATAGGAGAAATCCTCCGAGCCGGTCAGCGGGTTCGGGGCGGTCAGGTACCTATTGTCGCCCAGGGTGGCCGCGATCGTCTGCTCGGCGAACGCCACCTCCGCCGGGTTGTTGACCGTCACCGGATATCCATCCACGAACTCGGCGTCTGCGGTAAGGCCGTGGCCAGCGGCGATGTCACGCACGAGCCGGGGCGCTGCCTGCTGCACCGCCGCGCGGGCCTGCGGCGAGAACGAGCGCACCGTGGCGATGAATCGCGCGTCGTCGCCGATGACGTTGTCGGTGGTGCCGGCGTGGAACGTGCCGACGGTCAGCACGATCGGGTCGAATACGTCAAACTGCCTCGTCACCATGGCCTGCAAGGCGAGCACGATCTCGCATGCGGCGGGCACCGGGTCGGCCGCCCGGTGCGGCTGCGAGCCGTGGCCGCCCCTGCCGTGCACGGTGACATGGAGCGTATCCGCGGCGGCCATGGCGGTGCCAGGCCGACTGGCAACGACACCAAACGGCAACAACCCGGAGGACACATGCAGGGCGTAGGCGGCGACCGGCCGCTCGCCCGCCGCTTCGAGTACGCCTTCCGCGACCATGATCCGGCCGCCGCCCGGCCCTTCCTCGCCTGGCTGGAACATGAAGATGACATTGCCCGCCAATTCGGCCTGGCGGGCCGACAGCAGCCTGGCCGCGCCGGCCAGCATCGCGGTGTGCAGGTCGTGGCCGCACGCGTGCATGGCGCCGTCGACTCGCGAGGCGTAGCCAAGTCCGGTGCGCTCGGTAACCGGCAGCGCGTCCATGTCACCGCGCAGCAGCACCGTCTTGCCCGGCTTGCCGCCGCGCAAGACCGCCGTGACCGAAGTCAGGCTCGTGCCGAGCGTGATCTCCAGCGGCAGCCCGTCGAGCGCGTCGAGCACCTTGCGCTGCGTACGGGGCAGGGCGAGCCCGATCTCTGGATCGGCATGGATGGACCTGCGCAGCTCCGTCACCGCTGCGGAGATCGCCACGGCCTCGTCGTAGATTCCGGCCACCTGCTCACCCGACCTTCTCGCATCCCAGTTCGCGACGTTTATCACTAAAAGGACTATAGTATGGCTAATTTCGGTAAAACAATCATGCCTGCGCAGGTGTCACGCTACCCGCACAAGTCGCCAAGCGCCTGGCCGGTCCTCCGCCCGGCGAGTACTGCTCGCCGGCACGGGCAGGCTGCATAGACTGTTGCAAATCACCGCGCGACCGAGTTGCGGTTTGCGGCCGGGGTGCGGCGACGCCAGGCGCGGGGACGCCACAGCCCTCGCACGGCCAAGTAACGAGGTCGGGGATCCGGACGTGAATAGCGTCGGCTGGGATATTCTCCTCGTCCTCGTCATGGTGCTGATCGGCGGCTTCTTCGCGGCCGCCGAGATGGCTCTGGTGTCGCTGCGAGAAGGGCAGGTGCGCTCGCTCAGCCGGCGCGGCAAGCGCGGCCAGCGGGCGGCCCGACTGGCCCAGGACCCGAACAGGTTCCTGTCCTCGGTGCAGATCGGCGTGACCGTGGCGACCCTGCTGTCGGGAGCGTTCGGCGCCGCGCTGCTGTCCGCCAAGCTGCAGGTCCAGCTCAGCCACGTCATGCCGCATGGTGTGGCGACTGCGGTGGCGCTGGTCGCGGTGACCCTGATCATCTCGTTCTTCACCCTGATCTTCGGCGAGCTGGCGCCCAAGCGGCTGGCGCTGCAGCGGTCGGAGCGTGTCTCGATGCTGGCAGCTCCGGTCGTCGACCGGCTCGCGACGCTCGCCAGGCCGCTGGTCTGGCTGCTGTCCCGGACGACGAACCTGGTCGTACGACTGCTCGGCGGCGACCCTGGCGCGTCTCGCGGCGTGATGACCGACGAGGAGCTTCGTGACCTGGTCGCTGGCCACCAGGCGCTGAGCGCCGACGAGCGGCACATCGTCGGCGAGGTCTTCGACGCCGGGAAGCGGCAGATTCGCGAGGTGCTCGTGCCGCGCACCGAGGTGGAGTTCCTGCCTGCGTCCATGCCGCTGGCGCAGGCCGCCGCGATCGCCGAGCGCGCTCGGTACTCGCGCTTCCCGGTCTACCAGGAGTCCTACGACGACGTCATCGGCTTCGTGCACAGCCGTGACCTGCTCGACAGCCGCGCGGCCCAGGACTCACGGCACGTCGGAGAGGTCTGCAGGCCGGTGAAGTTCCTGCCGATCAGCAAGATGATCCTCTCGGCGTTGTCGGAGATGCGCAGGGACCGGGCGCACCTGGCCATCGTCGTCGACGAGTACGGCGGCACGGCCGGGATCGTCACCCTCGAGGACCTAGTCGAGGAGCTGATCGGAGACATCCAGGACGAGTACGACGAGGAGGCCTCGCACCCACGTCAGCTGCACGGCGGCGAACTGGAGGTAGATGGGTTGCTCAACCTCACCGAGTTCGCCGAGCAGACCGGGCTCGAGTTGCCAGAAGGGCCGTACGAGACGGTCGCCGGGTATCTGCTTGCCGCGCTCGGCCACCTTCCCGAGGGAGGTGAGTCGGCCCAGGTGGGCGGGCGGACGCTGACGGTGACCCAGCTAGACGGCCGGCGGATCTCCCGGGTGCGAGTCAGCGCCGCGAGGGCCGGGCGCGGCGACGCGGCGGCCGCAGGGCGGCCGGATCCCACCGGCGCGGTCGGCTAGCCCGGCGGCGCGGACCTGGCGTGGCCTAACCCGGGCTCTCCGCAGCCCGGCCGCGCTGGGGCGGGCGACCGGCTCGGCTCGTGTCGCGAAAAGGCGTCCGTGGGTAAGCTCCGACTAGAATCGCTTCATGCCGGGTGGCAAGCGGAACGGGCCGGCCGGCCCAGGGTCAGGGCCCGTCCTGGTGGTGGATTTCGGAGCCCAGTATGCGCAACTGATTGCCCGCCGCGTGCGCGAGTGCCGTGTCTATTCCCGCGTCGTGCCAAGCACGATGTCGGCGCGCGAGATGCTGGCCAGCAACCCGTCGGCAATCATCCTGTCCGGCGGCCCGGCCTCCGTGTACGCTCCTGGCGCGCCGCCCGCGCCTGCGGGACTGCTCGAGGCTGGGCTGCCAACCCTGGGCATTTGCTACGGCTTTCAGCTCATGGTGCGGGATCTTGGCGGCGAGGTTTTGCATACCGGAACGGGGGAGTACGGGGCGACCGCCCTCCACGTCATCGCTGCCGCCGGGGTGCTCCTGGACGGGCTGCCAGCACAGCAGCAGGTCTGGATGTCACACGGCGACACCTGCGCTGTCGCGCCGCCGGGCTTCGCTGTCACTGCGTCGACTGCGGCTACCCCGGTGGCGGCCGCGGAGGCGGCAGATCTGGGCCTGTACGGGGTGCAGTTCCATCCCGAGGTGCTGCATACCGAGCACGGGATGGCGATACTGCGCAGCTTCCTGGCAGCGGCGGGCTGCGAGCCGAACTGGACCATGCGCGGCATCATCGAGGAACAGACCGAGCGGATCCGCGACCAGGTCGGCTCGGGCCTCGCGATCTGCGGCCTGTCCGGAGGGGTGGACTCCGCGGTGGCGGCGGCGCTCGTCCAGCGGGCGATCGGATCCAGGCTCACCTGCGTGTTTGTCGACCACGGGCTGCTGCGGTCCGGCGAGGCCCAGCAGGTCGAGCAGGACTTCGTGGCCGCGACCGGCGTGTCCCTGAAGGTGGTCGACGC
>JASHSO010000590.1 GCA_030038715.1 Streptosporangiaceae bacterium | reverse complement strand
TTTGTGACCGGGTTCGCGGCGGGGCAGTGGTGTTCGGCGGCTGGTCGGTGGTGCCTGGACCCATCAGCGCGGCTGCGCTCGCCACCGCCGGGCTCGACTACGTCGTCATCGACCTGCAGCACGGCGGTGCCACCGAGCACGACCTGCCCGGCATGACCACGGCAATCCGGCTGGCCGGCGCCGCGCCGCTGGGCCGCGTCCGGCACGCGCATCCGGCAGACATAGGCCGGGCGCTGGACCTCGGTTGCGTCGGCGTGATCGTGCCGAACGTGGAATCCGCCGAGCAAGCGCGCACCGTCGCCGGCGCCTGCCGGTATCCGCCCGAAGGCTACCGGTCGGGCGGTGGTGTCATGGCGAACGATGCAGTGCCGCTCTGCATTGTCATGGTGGAGTCGCGGCAGGCCATGACCGAGTTGCCGGACACGCTGAAGCTGCCCGGCGTGGACGGCATATACGTCGGGCCACGCGACCTGTCTTACTCGCTCGGCTGCCGTCTCGATCCGCAGGATCCGGTGCTCAGGCCCGCGCTCGAGCGGATCTGGGCCGACTGCGCGGCCGCGGGAAAGCCGGTTGGCGTGCACGCCTCCGAGGGCGCAACCGCGCGGCACTACCGGCAGAGCGGATGCCGCCTGATCACTGTCGTCGCCGACTCGCTTGCCGTCTCCCGGGCCGCCGCTGCGGAACTCGCCGCAGCCGGGTCGTGAGTCGGTCAGCACAATCAGCACGATCGCACCAGCCAGGAGGAGGACGTCGGTCAGTTGCTGAGCCAGCGGGCGGAGGGCCCGCTACCTGTCGGCCATCCCTGCGCTCAGCACCGGCCAAGCCCAGACCTATGCTTGCGGGATAGCTTGTGGCTCGCCGGCGCGGGGAATAGGCAGCGTGATCAGGCACCGGAGGCGGCAATGGCACTGATGGACAAGGTCAAGGCACAGGCGACTCAGCTGGCGCAGAAGACCCAGGAAGCCGCAGCCCAGGGCAAGGCGAAGCTGGATCAGGCGCAGGCGGCCCGCCGTGGCGATGCGATGCTGCGTAACCTCGGCGCCGCGGTATTGGCACAGCGGACGGACCGGGGGTGGCCGGATGTCGACACCAAGATCGACCGGATGATCGCAGACATCACCGCGTTCGAGTCAGCGAACGGACTCAACCTGGCGGCCGACCGGTCCCAGCCGGACGTACCGCAGCAGGGCGTCCCGGCGGACGGCGTCCCGGCGGACCCACCCGGGGAATCGACGACATCGCCGGACGCACCGACGAGCTGAGTGCGCGGTTGACCCGGGGGCATGACCATGCGGCCCGTCGCCGGGCCTCCGGCCCCCGGCCAGATGCGTGGGACGGCCGCGAGCGCTAGCAGGCTGCCTGCGTCAGTGGCAGGCGTCTTGCGCGGCTGTGTGCTGCTGCCCGGTCGTGGCGATGATGCCGGTGCTCACCGTGGGGGCTCCGCTCACCAAGTGTGCGGTGCCGCCGAGAACGACCTTGACCAGCGTCAGCCCGGTGACGACGCGCAGGGACGCGCCCGGTAGCACTGTGAGTACCAGGCGCGCTGCGTCGGCGTGGCCCGGCGGGTACTCGATGAAGGTTCTCGCCACGTCATGCCTGGACCAGTTCAGCCCCGCCCGGTCCACCGTGAAGCCGAGCGCGGCCAGTTCCCGGCCGGTACGGGACGAGAGGCCCGTCAGCATCGTGCCGTTGTAGACCTCGACCGACACCTTGGCCCGGGTCAGCTTCGGGGACCGATGCCCCGATGAGCGCTTCGCCAGCCCGGTGTCGTCCTTGAGTCGCTTGAACAGCGCCGCGGCCGCGGGCTTATCCCACAGCACAGCCGACTGGCCGGTCGGAGTCTCATAGTTGATCGACGACAGCGGCACCGTGGTGAAGCTGACATCGGACGGCCTGAGCCCGCGCAGTTCCCCGGCAAGCTGGATCAGGTTGAAGCCCTTGTCGACGGTGATCGCGGCGGTGACGGCGGACAGAACTGCGTGCAGCTTGAGCGGGTTGGCCAGCACGCCCGCCTGCGTAGCCTCGGCGAACAGCGACGACAGCAGTTGCTGCTGGTCCCCGATCCTGGCGAGGTCCGACAGTGCGAACGAGTGCCGGTCACGCACGAACTCCAGCGCCGTCACCCCGTCGACATGGTGCTCGCCGGCCGTTAGCCGCAGCCCGCTGTAGGGATCATCGACCGCGAAGGGCAGGCAGACGTCGACCCCGCCGAGAGCGTCCACGACCTTGACGAAGCCGAGGAAGTCGACCTCGACATAGTCGTTGATGACCAGGCCGGTGGCCTTCTCCACGGTGCGAACCATCAGCGGCGGTCCGCCGAGGCCGATCGCAGCATTGATCTTGTTCATGCCGTGGCCCGGGATGTCGATCCAGGTGTCCCGCGGGATGCTGACGACTTGGATGCTGGTGTGGTTCGCAGGTATGTGTACCAGCATGAGCACGTCGGAGTTGTCGCTGATCGCGCTGCCCACGTGCAGCGCGAGTTCCTCGCGCTGGGTCAGGCCGCCCCTGGTGTCGATGCCAGCGAGGAGAATGTTGATCGGGCCGCTGGACGGGGTCCCCGACGTGCCCGCATTGATCCTGTGCAGGCTGGAACTGACATAGCTGGTCACAGCCCACGCTCCGGCCGTCAGCACGAGAGTAAGCGCCGATATAGCGCCGAGGACGACAAGAACGACACGCTGTCGGCGTGCGGCGGCGCTGGCTGCCAGCTGGCGGGCTAGGCGTTCCCTCGCCCGCACCGGGTCCGACCGCCGGGATATCGGCGAATGTTGCTGCCGCCCGCTGCCGTCGTCCCCGCGGTCCGGGACAGCGCCCGGCTTGCCGTTGCCTTCGGTCATCAGCCCCCCACCCTGCTGCCCTGGCCAGGCTAACGCCGCATCCAGCGCAAAGGCGGTACGCCGGGCCGGCCGGG
>JASHSO010000589.1 GCA_030038715.1 Streptosporangiaceae bacterium | reverse complement strand
CCGCTGCAGGCATGCGTGTCAGGCTCCGACGAGCAGGGCTCGGCTTCGCACCAGCTGTTGCGCGAAGCCGACGACCTGGGCGGCATGCCGGTCGTCGTCGCCGACCTGCACTCTGCCGTTCCGGCCATCATCGCGGGCTATCTCGCCGACCGGCCAGGCCATGCGGCCAGGTCATCCGGCCAGCCGCCGAGGATCGCCTACGTGATGCCCGACGGCGGCGCACTGCCCATCTGGTTCTCCCGGACCGCCGCCGCGCTGCGCGAAGCCGGATGGTTGGCTGGCACTGTCACCGTGGGCCAGGCCTTCGGCGGTGACCTGGAGGCAGTTACGCTGCACACGGGCCTGCTGGCCGCCAGGTACGTGCTCGGCGCGGAGGCGGCCATCGTCGCGCAGGGCCCGGGAAACCTCGGCACCGGGACCCGCTGGGGCTTTTCCGGGGTGGTAGCCGGCGAGGCTGTCAACGCCGCAGCTGTCCTCCGCGGCAGGCCAGTCGGCTCGCTGCGGATCAGCGCGGCCGACCCTCGGGACCGGCACCGTGGCATCTCTCATCACAGCCTGACCGCCTACGGACGCGTCGCACTCGCCCGCGCGGACATCGTCGTGCCCCGCCTGGACGGCGACTTCGGCGCGGGCGTGCTGGCCGCTGCGGCACCGCTGGCTGCCCGGCACGGCATCGTCCTGGTTGGCCTGGAGGGGCTTGCGGCGGCGCTGCGTCGCTGCCCGGTTCCGCTGTCCACCATGGGCCGGGGACTCGACCAGGACCCGACCTACTTCCTCGCGGCCGCGGCGGCTGGACGTCACGCCGCCCGGCTGGCGGCCGGCTACCACGATCACGGTCGGCCGGCCAGGTGAGCATGCCCGCGGACCTGGCCTTTGATCTGGAGCGCTCGTGCGTGCGAGTCGTCCTGCAGGACAGCGGCGGCCGGATTCTGCTGTTTCGCGCCGTCCTGGCGTCGCGGCAGCCCGGTGGCTGGTGGGAGCTGCCCGGCGGCGGCATCGAGCCTGGCGAGGGCTACCGGGAGGCAGCCGTCCGCGAGCTACGCGAGGAGACTGGCCTGCTGGTCAGCCCGGACTGGGTCGGCCCGCCGCTATGGCGGCGGTCGGCGACGTGGACAGCCCGTGGCATCCGGCGGCTGCAGCACGAGGTCGTCGTTCACGTCAAGCTCGACGCCGATCGCCCCGCCATCAGCGACGGTGGGCGCACCGCCGAGGAACTCGAAGAGTACGTCGCCAGCCGGTGGTGGGAGCCGACCGACCTAGTAGCCAGCAGCGAACGGTTCTACCCTGGCCGCCTGCCAGAACTGCTGCCCGGCTTCCTGGACGGCCAGCAGATCGACGAGCCGTTCGAGAGGTGGAACTAGGGCTCGCTTGCGCAGCGCCCTAGCTCAGCTCGGCGGCTGCAGCCCGACCACGTCGATGACGAAGACGAGGCTGTCTGTCCCCTTGATGCCGGCGCTGGAGTTGCCACTCTTGCCGTAGCCGAGTGATGGCGGGATCACGACCATCACCCTAGAGCCGACGCGTACTCCGGGCAGCGAATCGTTCCATCCCTGGATGAGCTGGCCACCCAGCTGGAAGCTCTGCGGAAAGCCGCTCTGCGACGTCGACGGCCAGGAGCTGGTGAAGACCTTGCCGGTGCGCCAGATGACCCCCACGTACTGCGCCACAACGGTGTCGCCGCTGACCAGTTTCGGCCCGGTTCCCTGGATCAGGGTGGTCACCGAGAGCTTCTTCGGCGGTGAGTTCTTTGGCACGGTGATCACCGGTGCCTGCCCGGTCTTCGCCGTCACCGACGGCAAACTGCCGCCGCCGGCCGAGACTTGCTTCCCGGACGCCGACGCGGTCGGCGAGAACTGCTGGAGCAGGTCGATGACCCAGACCATGGTGTCGGTTCCGGTCACGCCGAGCTCGCTGTTGCCGCTGCTACCGTAGCCGTACTTGGGAGGGAGCACAGCCACGATGCGGCTGCCAATCTTCGCGCCCTTCAGCGCCGTATCCAGGCCGCTCAGGCCCATCTGGGCCGGAAGCATCTGCGGGCCGGTGCTGTAGGTGCTGTCGAGGAGGGTGCTCTTCGTCCCGCTCCACTTGTAGACGTCGACGTTCGCCAGGGCCGCGTTGCCCGCGCCCAGCACGGCGCCGCTGCCCTTGATCGGCGTTGTGATGAACAGCTTTGAGCTGGGATCCTTCTTCGGTATCGAGACGTCCGGCGACTTGTTGAAACTGCCAGTCACCTTGACCGCAGCGTTCGCATTGGCAGCAGAGCTCGATCCCGATGACCCGCAGCCTGCTAGGGCCGCGCACGCGATCAGCGGGACGAGAATGGCCGCGGCTATCCGGCGCATGAGATTGTTCCTCAAAGTTTGGTTTCGGGACGACTCAGCCTACCCCCGCCAGCCAAGCGCACGGGCCGCCGGCGGTCAGCATGGTACCCGACCCGACTGTGGAACCCGGCGGCCGGCAGCAGCGGAGTCAGCCGAGCGGCTACATGCCGGCGATGAGCTTCTCGACGCGCTCGTCCACCGACCGGAAGGGATCCTTGCACAGCACCGTGCGCTGGGCCTGGTCATTCAGCTTCAGGTGTACCCAGTCGACCGTGTAGTCCCGTCGGCGCTCCTGGGCCCGGCGGATGAACTCGCCCCGCAGCCGAGCCCGTGTCGTCTGGGGCGGTATCGACTTTGCAGCGAATATGTCCAGGTCGCGGCATGCGCGCGCGACAGCGCCACGCTTTTGCAGCAGGTAGTACAGGCCGCGGCTGCGGTGCACGTCATGGTAGGCAAGGTCGAGCTGGGCGACCCTGGGCGAGTCGAGCGGAAGGTCGTGCTTGGCCCGGTATCGCTCGATGAGCTGCAGCTTGGTGACCCAGTCGATCTCCCGCGCCACTAGCCCGATGTCCCCGGTCTCGATCGCGCGCAGCGTGCGCTCCCACAGGTCCAGTACCCGCAGGGCGACGGGGTCAGGGCCCTTGCGGGTGACAAAGTCCTGTGCCTTGACCAGGTACTCCTGCTGGATGTCCAGCGCACTGACCTCCCGGCCGTTCGCCAGCCGGACCTTACGGCGCCCGCTCATGTCGTGGCTGACGTCGCGGATTGCCCTGATCGGATTCTCCAGGCTCAGATCGCGCATCACGATCCCGGCCTCCACCATGCGCAGCACCAGGTCTGTCGCGCCCACCTTGAGCAGCATCGTGGTTTCGCTCATGTTCGAGTCGCCAACGATCACATGCAGCCGCCGGAACCGCTCGGCATCGGCGTGCGGCTCGTCCCGCGTGTTAATGATCGGCCTAGACCTGGTCGTGGCCGACGAGACGCCTTCCCAGATGTGCTCGGCGCGCTGGCTGACGCAGTACACCGCGCCCCGCGGGGTCTGCAGCACCTTGCCCGCCCCGCAGATGAGCTGCCTGGTCACGAGGAACGGGATCAGCACGTCCGCCAGCCTGCCGAACTCGCCGTGCCTGCCTACCAGGTAGTTCTCATGGCACCCGTAAGAGTTGCCCGCCGAGTCAGTGTTGTTCTTGAACAGGTAGATGTCGCCCGCGATGCCTTCTTCCCGCAGCCGGGTGTCGGCATCGACCAGCAGGCCCTCCAGGATGCGCTCGCCGGCCTTGTCGTGCGTGACAAGATCGATCAGGCTGTCGCACTCTGGCGTCGCGTACTCGGGGTGGCTCCCGACGTCCAGGTACAGCCGGGCGCCGTTACGCAGGAACACATTGCTGCTGCGCCCCCAGGAGACCACCCGCCGGAACAGGTACCTGGCTACCTCGTCAGGCGACAACCGGCGCTGGCCGCGAAACGTACAGGTGACCCCGTACTCGTTCTCCAGCCCGAATATTCGCCTGTCCATGCGTCCCCGGCTACCAGTCGACAGCGATGTACTTGGTCTCGGTGAACTCAAGCAGGCCGTCGTGAGCACCCTCCCGGCCAAGCCCCGACTGCTTGACACCGCCGAACGGCGCCGCCGGGTCGGACACGACTCCCCTGTTAACCCCGATCATGCCCGCCTCAAGCGCTTCCGCAACCTGCAGGCAGCGGCGCAGGTCCCGGCTATAAAGATAGGAAACGAGGCCGTATTCGGTATTGTTCGCCAGCGCGACGGCCTCGTCGGTGGTGGCGAACCTGACGATGGGCGCGACAGGCCCGAATATCTCCTCGCTCAGGATCGCCGAGCTCGCCGGCACGCTGTCGAGCACAGTCGGCTGGTAGAAGTAGCCGGCCCGCTTCGGTGCCTGTCCTCCGGTCAGGACTGCCGCCCCGTCCCTGGTCGCCGAGTCCACCAGGCTCGCCACCTTCGCCCGCGTGTCGGCGTTGACCAACGGCCCGAGGTCCACGCCCTCATCTAGGCCCGGTCCGACGCGCAGCGCTGCCAGCCGCGCGGTCAGCTTGCCCGCGAACTCCGCTGCCACCGCCTCGTGCACATAGAACCTGTTGGCAGCGGTGCAGGCCTCGCCGCCGTTGCGCATCTTTGCCACGAACGCGCCGTCCACGGCCGCGTCGATGTCGGCGTCGTCGAACACCAGGAACGGCGCATTGCCGCCCAGCTCCATCGAGCAGTTCGTGACTGTGTCGGCTGCCAGTTTCAACAGCACCCTGCCCACCTCGGTCGACCCGGTGAACGACAGTTTGCGCACCCGGGGATCGCCGAGCATGACCTCGGTAAGCGGCCCGGGCCTGGTGGTGGGCAGCACGTTCACGACGCCGTCCGGCACGCCAGCCTCGGCCAGGATGGCTGCCACGGCCAGGGCAGTCAGCGGTGTCTCCTTGGCGGGCTTGAGCACGACCGTGCAGCCAGCGGCCAGCGCCGGACCGATCTTGCGCGTTGCCATGGCGGCCGGGAAGTTCCACGGCGTGATCAGGACACTCACACCCACGGGCTGGCGGATGGCCATGATCCGGTTGGCGCCCGATGGGGCGACCGTGAGGGAGCCGTCGATCCTGACCGCTTCCTCGGCGTACCACCGGAAGAACTCCGCGGCATACAGCACCTCGCCGCGCGCGTCTCGCAGCGCCTTGCCGTTCTCCAGTACCATCAGCCGCGCAAGCTGCTCGGCCCGGGAGACCGTCAGTTCGTAAGCGCGCCGCAGGCACTCCCCGCGCTCGCGTGGCGGCCTAGCCGCCCACAGCGGCAGTGCTCGCGCCGCCGCATCAACGGCCTCGATGGCGTCCTCCGGGCTGGCATCGGCGACGTCGGTGAGCGCGTCCTCTGTCGCCGGATTGATCACTGGCAGCCGGCCCGCGCGACCCTCCGACCACTGTCCGCCGATCAGCAGGCCGGTAGGCGCGTCGATGCCAGCGATCGTCGCCACGTCGGATGTCACGGTAACCTCCCGGCTGCGTCAGCAGCGCACGCGACCGCGCGTGCCAGCCACTCCCGACTCTACCTAGCTGCCCGCGTCGTCGGACTGGCCAGCGTCGGCTTGGTCTGGTTCCGCGGCCGTTACCCCGCCGGTCAGCGTCCCGCTCTCCGGCGATCCGGCGGGCAGGGCGCCCTCCTGGCCTGCCTGGCCGACCTGAGCGGCTTTCGCCTGCTCAAGCAGCCCTTCGAGCCTGCCTCCCGACAGCCGCCGGAACGCGCGAAGCGGCCGACTGCGCTCGAGCAGCGCCACCTCGAGCTGCGTGCCGCTGAGCGGCTCGGCCGGGGCTCCGTCGCCCTGCACCGAGAGCGCGGCGACAGCAAGCCGCATCGCATCGGGCAGGGACATTGACGCCGAGTAACGCTCCTTGATCAGCGCGGCCACCCGGTCGGCCTGGCCGCCCACGACGACGAAGTCGTGCTCGTCGGCAACTGACCCCTCGAAGGTGATCCGGTAGATCTCGTCGTCCGCCGTCGTCTTGCCGACCTGCGCGACGACGATCTCAACCTCGTACGGTTTCGGGCTATCGGTAAACAGCGAGCCGAGCAGCTGGCCATACCAGTCCGCCAGTCCGCGTGCTGTCACGTCGCGCCGGTCGTACTGGAAACCTGTCATGTCCGCGTACCGAACGCCGGCCTTCCGCAGCGCCTCGAACTCGTTGTACCGGCCGACAGCGGCGAAGGCGATTCGGTCGTACATCTCGCTGAACTTGCGCAGCGCACGGGAGGAGTTAGGGGTCACGAGCAGAATGCCGTCCTCGCAGCTCAGCACCACGCCACTGCGGCTGTTCTGGGTGATACGCCGACGGGCGTAGTCCGCCTTGTCCTTCATCACCTGCTCAGGTGAAACGTAACCAAACGGCATCGACACGGCGGATGCTTCCTTACGTGAGTGGGGGTTGCTAGGTCAGGATGCCGCGATCCGCAGGGGCGCAGCCGGGCCGTCTGGCAGCTGCATGCGCTCGGCCACCACCGCCTCGGCATACCGGCCGGCCTCGGAGTCGGTCAGCCGCTGGAAGCCGTCTTCGGTGACGGTCGCGATGACTGGGTAGATCCGCCGGGACAGATCAGGACCGCCGGTCGCCGAGTCGTCGTCAGCGGCATCGTAGAGCGCCTGCATGCAGGCGAGGATGGCTTCCTGCACGGTCATATCGTCGCGGTAGAGCTTCTTCAGCGCCCCGCGGGCGAAGGGCGAGCCCGAGCCGATCGTGGCGAACCGTTGCTCGGCGTACCTGCCGCCGGTGACGTCGAAGCTGAAGATGCGGCCCTGCCCTGTGTCATCGTCATAGCCGGCGAACAGCGGCACGGCCACCAGGCCCTGCATGGCACCGCCCAAGTTCGCGCGCACCAGGCCCGCCAGCCGGTTCGCCTTCCCTTCCAGCGACAGCGCCCGGCCCTCCAGCTTCTCGTAGTGCTCAAGCTCCACCTGGAACAGCCGGACCAGGTCAACCCCGACTCCGGCAACCCCGGCGATCCCGACGCAGGAGTACTCGTCGCCGCGGAACACCTTCTCGATGTCTCGCTGAGCGATCATGCTGCCAGCCGTAGCCCGCCGGTCACCTGCCATCACCACGCCGTCGGCACATACCGCGGCCACGATAGTCGTGCCATGCGGCAAGTCGCCCGCCGCGCCGGCCCCTCCGCCAGGCAGGTCCTGCCTGGGCAGCAGTTCGGGCGCCGCGCTGGCGAGGAAGTCGGTGAAGGACGGCGAGCCGGCCGCGAGGAACGCTGCAGCCTGCCACCGTGCCTGGGGTTCAAAGCCGCCCACCGCAAGTCCTTCCGGTCGTGGGTAACAGCCGGCCGGAGCCGACCGCGTTCCCTCCCATTCTCAGCCCTGCCTCACTGGCCGCCCTTCTGCACGTACGACCGGACGAACTCCTCGGCGTTCTCCTCTAGTACCTCGTCGATCTCATCGAGGATCGCGTCCACATCGTCGGTCAGCCGGTCCTGCCGGTCCCGTGCTTCGTCTGTGTCCTGCGCCGAGGTGTCCTGCTCCTCCTCGGCCCGCCGGGTAGCCTGCCGCTGACCGCCAGTGTCCTTCGTCGCCATCCCTGAACCTCCGTGCTCCGCGGTGCAGCCCGCGCCTCAACGCTATCCTCGCCTGCCGACGTACGTTCCAACCCCGGACCACAGCATCGGTATCACGCTGAGACAACTCGTCGCCAGCATAGACACGGCACCGGGGCACACCGCCTTCGGTAATCCACCGCCCTCGATGATTACCCGGCCTCTGCGGCTATCGTCGCAGGACCGGCACGCCGTCCGGGCCACGTACTCGTCAGTCCTGGCCGGTCAGGGCCGCGACCAGCTCGGCCGCCGTGTCGCAGCTGTCGATCAGCTTGCCGACATGCGCCTTGGTCCCGCGCAGCGGCTCCAGAGTGGGCACTCGCTGCAGCGATTCGCGCCCGGGTATATCGAAGATCACTGAGTCCCAGGATGCTGCCGCTACAGCGTCCGGGTATTTCCGCAGGCACCTGCCGCGGAAGTACGCCCTCGTGTCTTCTGGCGGGTCGTCCATCGCGGCAAGCACGCGCTGATCGTTGGTGAGCCTGGTCATGCGGCCGCGGCTTGCCAGCCGGTTGTACAGGCCGCGGTCGGCCCGGACGTCGGAGTACTGCAGGTCGACCAGCTGCAGCCTGGGATGACCCCAGGCTAGGCCGTCCCTGGCCCGGTACCCTTCCAGGATCTCCAGCTTGGCAACCCAATCCAGCTCGTGCGAGGCCAGCATGGGGTCCTCAGCCAGGCGGCTGAGCACGCTGTCCCACCTGTCGAGTACGTCAGCAGTGACGTCGTCCACGCCCGCGCCGTAGCGGTCCTCGACATACTTCCTGGCCAGTTCCAGGTACTCCATTTGCAGCTGGACGGCCGTCATCCTCCTGCCGTCCCGCAGCGTGACCAGGTGCCGCAGCGTCGGGTCGTGCGAGATCGCCCGCAACTCGGCCACCGGCGCCTCGATGGCTAGGTCAGCCGCAAGGAAACGGTCCTCGATCATGGCGAGCACCAGGGCGGTGCCGCCGAGCTTGAGGTAGCTGGACACCTCGCTCATGTTGGCGTCGCCGATGATCACGTGCAGCCGCCGGTACTTGTCGGGATCGGCGTGCGGCTCGTCCCTGGTGTTGATGATCGGCCGCTTCAGAGTGGTCTCCAGTCCGACCTCGACCTCAAAGAAGTCGGCCCGCTGGCTGATCTGGTAGCCCTCTTCGCGCCCGTCAGCGCCCCGACCCACCCGGCCGGCCCCGCACACGACCTGGCGGGACACCAAGAACGGCGTGAGATGCCTGACGATGTCGGCAAATGGCGTCGCGCGGTTCATCAGGTAGTTCTCGTGACAGCCGAAGGACGCGCCCTTGTTGTCGGTGTTGTGCTTGTAGAGCTGTATTCCCGGGCCGCCAGGCACCGCGGCAGCGCGGGCCGCTGCCTCGGCCATCACCCGCTCGCCCGCTTTATCCCAGATGACCGCATCCAGCGGGTTTGTGCACTCGGGAGCCGAGTACTCCGGGTGTGCGTGGTCGACGT
>JASHSO010000588.1 GCA_030038715.1 Streptosporangiaceae bacterium | reverse complement strand
TATGGACAGGGAGGCGCTGAACGACTACCCGATGGGCCGCTACGACGTGACGGTGTCCATCGTGACGTTCGTGCCGGACCGTGAGATCGCCTGGACGATCATCGGCACGATCCGCCCGCCGATCGGCCACGTCTACGGTTACCGGCTCGAACCGACGGACGGCGGAACGCTCGTGACCTCCTACTACGACTGGTCGTCCATCGACCAGAGCTGGCGAGACGCCGGGATCTTCCCGGTCATCTCGGAGGGCGCATTGCGGGCGACACTCGGAATTCTCGCGCGCACCGCCGTCGGTACAGTCCCCTACCGACCCGGCACGACCGACTGATCCGACGGTGCGACCACGCCGTGCCGAGCGAAGCCAACGGTCCAGACCCGTCATGCTCTGCTCCCGCCGAGTGTGTCAGCCGCTACTGCCCCCGCCCTAGCGGTCTGGCTCAGGAAGCGGGCCACTAGCTCAAGTTCTTCGACCGCGTACTGCGCGCAGACCTGGTCCATGGCCGCGTTCATCCCCGAGTCGACGAGATACAGCCGGAGAATCTCCGCGCCGCGGCCATGCTCGGCGCGAACGACCACGCTGCGGCGGTCGTCCGGGTCGCGGTCACGGGCGATCCATCCGCCGAGTTGAAGCCGGTCGAGGATTCCGGTCAGGGTAGCTGGATGCAACCCGGCCTGGCGGGACAGCGCACTGGGGCTGATCGGGCCGTAGCGGGTGATCAGATCCAAGCACTGCAAGTCGCCGCCTCGCAGGTCCAGCCGCTCGCCAACGCCGCGGCTGAGGCGGGTCAGTTGAATGCCGAGCTCACGCAGCGCCTCCTTGACGGCACGGTTCAGCCGCCGCCGACTCCGGACTGCCGTTACCTGCGACCCACTTCCCTGTGACATGGTTTCCATATGATATGCTTTCCATATTATACGAGCTACACAATCACTGTACGGCCTGCTGCTGGCGGGCCACCAAGGACGGCGGGAAGCCATGAAACTGACCATCTTCGGAGCGACCGGCGGCACGGGAACGTGCCTCCTCGAGCAGGCGCTGGCCGTCGGCCACGAAGTCACGGCCGTCGTGCGCGACCCGGCCAGGCTGCACGTCACGGCCCACCCGCTGCTCCGCGTCGTCACCCGCGACGTGCTGGACCCGGACTCGATCCGGCCGCCGCTCGAGGACGCGGACGCCGCCCTGACCGCCATAGGCCCGCACGGCACCGGCCCGACCACGATCATCCAGGACAGCGCAGCCAGCATCGTCCAGGCGATGGCCAAGGCCGACGTCAGGAGGCTGCTCCTGGTTAGCGGTTCGATCGTGGCCGACGACGGCGAGAGCCCCTACATGCGCTACCTGGTCAAGCCAGTGGCGCGCGGGACGCTCCTGCGCCACGTCTGCGCAGACATGCGCGGCGCCGAGGACGAGGTCCGAGCCAGCGACCTGGACTGGACGATCTTCCGCCCGCCGGCGCTGACCGGTAAGCCTGCCACCGGCCGGTACCGCACGGCCATCGACAAGAACCTGCCGCAGGGGTTCAGCGTCAGCCGGGCCGACCTGGCCGCCTGCATGCTCGGCACGATCGACGACCCGGCGACCTTCGCTAGGCACCTTGCCATCGCCAACTGAGCAGCGCCGAGCTCGCTAACGCGGTGGACTGGTGTCACGTCCATGGCACTGATCCACCACGATCATGGATCGGCCGCTCCAGGCAGTGCAGCCAGCTAGGACAGCACGCGGCGGCGGAACTTACGCAGCCCGATCGTCAGGAACGTGCCGCCGAAGGCCAGCACGACCGGGTAGATGACGTAGAGGTGCATGTGCGGGGCGACGGTGAACGCCGCACGCATCCCCTCGTTCACGTAGATCAGCGGGTTGAGCAGGACCAGGGTCTGCAGCCAGTGCCAGCCGCCAACGGTCACCGGCGCCAGCTTGTCCCAGGAGTAGTACGTCCCGCCGAGGAACGTGATCGGCAGGATGATGAAGCCGAACATCAGCCCGATGTTCCGCGGCTCGAAACTCGTGCCCAGGACCAGCCCGAGACCCGCCATGGCGATACAGGCCAGCGGCACGAACGTCAGGATGATCCACCAGTGCAGGTTCAGGTGCGCTTGCACGCCGGGGGCGTGCACCACCGACGCGATTGGCAGCACGATGATCGCCGACAACACGCCTTGGGCGGCGCCGGACAGCACCTTGGCGATGGCCACCAGCCAGATCGGGCACGGCGCCTGGACCCGGTCCTCGATCTCGCGGGTAAACCCGAACTCCTGCGCCATGGCCAGGGCAATCGACTGGACGCCCTGGAACATGACGGAGATCCCGACCACGCCAGGAACCAGGATGGTCGCGAACGCGGACTCCTGCACCGATCCGTGGCCGCCAATGCCCTGCCCGATCTTCGGGAACACGTACAGGAACACGAAGCACAGCAGGAACGGCTGCACGATCGTGCGCAGCACGAACTCCCACCAGTGCTTGCGCAGTACGACCAGGTCGCGGAGCATAAGCGCGCCGAGCGCGGTCCAGCTTGCCGCGGCAACCGACCGGGTCGGGCCGCCGCCGATCGTCTGCGCGGGCCGGTGCGCAGTGGAGGTCGCCGGGGCGGTCATTCTTCTCTCAGCTCCTTGCCCGTCAGGTTGATGAAGACGGTTTCCAGGCTGGGCTCGGCGACAGACAGGTCCACCACGTCGAACCCGCCCCGCTCGGCGGCCAGCACGATGCGCGGCACGAGCCGTTCGGTTCCCTTCACGTGCAGCTCAAGCCCGCCCTCCACATGCCGGGTCCTGGTCACGCCATCAAGGTCGTGTGTGAGCAGGGCCGCGAGCCTGCCAGTGTCGCCGCCGGTCCGCACGGTCACGACGGTATCGGCGCCGATGCTCTGCTTCAGCGCCGCCGGGGTGTCGAGCGCCAGGATCCGACCGTGGTCCATGATCGCGACCCGGTC